>CANSTU010000046.1 GCA_947650005.1 uncultured Lachnospiraceae bacterium | reverse complement strand
CACCATCCTGTTCCATCTGCTCAAACATTTTTACATAATCGTCTGTGGGAGCCTTGAAGTGAACGTTCAGCGTAGTTCGTTCCGGCACGATGTCCTGATTGCTGTAGCTGTCCTTTTCCCGTTCATTGTGTTCCTGTACCTTTGCCACGTCTGCCGGAGTTTCCAAGTCCTGATTTCGGGCTACGGTATGGTCTATTCCATCATTTCTTGCCATTGGCTTTATCCTTTCATTAAGATTTGCAGACAACGGAGGGATGGGGAATGGCACTTTTTCAAAGTGTAATAACCCACTATGACACTTTCATCCATACTGGCTGCAAAGTGCCGTGGGCTCTCCGAGGGCTTCTCCGGAGGGGAAGTGCGGTCGCTGCGGTGACCTCTGCTGACCACGGCAAAAGTGTCTGCGCCTTTTCCCATGGCCAGCCCGTCTGCATGAAGCTGCTCTGCGGAACATCCCACACAGACGGCAGTAGCGAAAACCGTATCTTTCGCTGCCTGTCCACGGAGCTTTTGCAAAATTCCGTGGACATAGAAACCACAGCCAATCCCTACAACGGAAAGGCTGCTGTTTCTACTTAGGAGCGTTTCACGCTCAAAAGCTACGTACATACGTACAGAGCAAAAACGGCAAAAATCAATCCTGCCACTCCTCCGGTACGTACATGGCAAATCTCCGTAAAACCCGTTTATATTAGTTCGAGCCACAGCTTCCACTCCCATAAATCCCCATACCCGCCGTCCGGCAGAATTGGTAATGTTATTGCAATGCTCCAGATTGAATTTCTTAGCATTCGCAACCATAGCATCGCTGAAGCTGCGGGATTTCAGAGGGGAAAGAGAGTTTTCCTCGCACCACAGCCGATAAACCGCATAAAAGTCTTTGGAACTGATGGAAGCATCCGCTTTGCGCCGGATGTACCCTTCCGAATCCATGAAGTCAAAAATATTGTTATTGTCACGCTTGACCGCTTCCCGGTCTGTACGGATGCGGTCACTCTCCGAAAACTTAAAGTTGTTGGCAACGAGCCGCTGCAAGCCTTCAAATGCCCAGAGGAAGATGCCCTTAGCTTCGGCCTTCATCTTCTCTGCAAGGTCAGGATCGTCGGCTCTATCCACGGGCTTTTCCTTGGTTGTCAGCACAAGCTGTCTGCGGTAAAAACCATTGCTGCGGTCATACAAGGCTTGCAGATCGCCGTTGCTGAATGCAAGCAGCAGGACGAACATCCAGCCCTGATAACTCTGCTTGCCTTTGCGTTCCAAGTCCATCTTTCCCTGTGCTGTTACGATGGACTTTACATAGTTGGTCTGGCGCAGGGCTTCCATTCGCATATCATCATCCACACACAGCAGGATGTGTTCCAGATCGGCACGTGCAAAGCGGTTTTCAGAAATCTTGCCGATGCTGCCGTCTTTCATATTCGCACCGAAGATACTGCCAAGGACAACACCGATTTGAGATTTGCCCTCGCCGCCGTTTCCTTTAATGACCATCATCCGCTGTCCTTTGTTGGAGGGAATCAGGCAATAACCAATAAACTCCTGCAAGGTGGGAATATCCTCCTGGTACAGCAGCCCATCCAGAAAGTTCAGTCAAAGCACAGGTGCAGGTGCGTTTGGATTGTAGGAAACAGGCAGGCGGCTCTGTACGATTTCCGTTTTTCCCTCAGCAAATCTCCCATCCAGCATGAGCGTTCCGTTAGCAACATGGATACGGTCTAGCTGCGGTGGAAAATCCTTTGCCATTGCTTCCAGTTTCAACAATTCCATGATATTTTTAATCTTCTGCGGTACGCTGCTGACGGCATAACTTTTCAGTTTTTCGTAAACCTCGCTCCGCAGAAAAATATCATCTGTCACCCGTCCTTCGGGTGTGAAAAAAGCCCTGTTCGTGAAGATGATTTTGCGTTCATACAAAAATTCTTCACAAAACAGAGCTTCGTTGATGTTCTGCCCATCAAACCAGACAGGTAGATTCATATCAGGCTTTTTCCGGTTCTTCGCCATGGTGTGCCACCTCCTTTTTTCGTTCCACATAGTCCTGAAGGAAGGCAATTTTGTCCTCCTTCTTTAACTCGTCTACCACAACAACTCTCTCCCCTAAAGAACCAACCGTTAAAATATCTGCCAGATGTTCTATATGATCCAACATCTGACAGGCTTCCACAAAACGGTCATCCCATTCATCTTCCGGTGTCTTAGGCGCATACCGTACTTTCCATTCTTCCAACAGATGCAGATAATCCGTCAGTACCCGGAAGCAGAGCATTTCGTCCTCCCGGAACTGACGGATAAGAGGGCGTTTGGGTTTTGCCATTGCTGCTGCATTGGGCGGTTTCGGATCAAGTCCGAAGTCCGTAACCAACTTTTGCGCCGCTTCATAGCTACTTAGATCAAACAACCTTGCCACAAAGTCAATCACATCTCCCTTGGCTCCGCAGCTGAAGCAGAAGAAATAATCCTCGTTCAATTTCAAGCTCGGATGTCTGTCGTTGTGAAACAGGCAGTAGACCATATTGTTGCGACTCAATTTTAATCCGTAACATTCAGCAGCCTGTCTAACAGAGACAGTCGCTTTCGCTATTTCAAAAATACTCACTTATAATCCTCCTGCTTGGTTTTTATTAAGCCGTTCTACCCATTCCGTTTCCTGACAGGCAACCCTGCTCGGCGCTGTGTCGTCCCCTTGCGGGGCGCTCGTTCATTTTAAGAAAGTCTTGGCGGTTTATCTCGGTCTGGACGGTCATTCAGTTGTTCCGATCGATCGTTAAGCCAAGTGTAATGCAAAAAATAAGCGGCTCTCGTTTATCCACGAAAGCCGCAAATAGAAGAAGTAAAGACATTGAAAATTGCAAATTTGCACAGGATAGATTATAATGATGGACAGACGGGAGGTGCTGATAATGAAGAAAAATTATGATGATGAACAAGAAGATACAACGGCGTGTCGGGTGCGTAACCTAAGATTAGATAGGGAATGGAGTCAAAAAGAACTGGCAGACAGGGATTTTTGTTGCCCACTCTCAGATCAGCCGTCTGGAAAGCGGAGAAACTACAAATATCGGTAGCTCCTTATTGGTAGCTCTGGCAAAAGAGTTCCATGTCTCAACGGATTATCTACTTGGTCTGACACCAATCAGTGTTCCTAAAAGCTATGATATTTCTCAACTTGGCTTGTCCGAAGAAACAGTCAAGCGACTGATTACAAAAAAGATTGATGTGTCCGTTCTGAACAGACTACTGGAGCATAAGGATTTCCCGAAGCTCTGTGCCCTAATGAAAAACTACTTCGACAATACCGTCGCAAACGGCATCATGGCAAGAAATCAAATTATTGATCTTGCCACCGAGCCGCTGGCTGAACTGCTGAGCGCAGAACCATCCAAACGGACAGAACTCATCAAGGATATAAGCTTCTTGAACTCCGCAAAAATTCAGAGCAACGAAGCGGATGTTGAGAAAATCAAGAATATTCTGATGAAGATTATCCGGGAAGTCAAAGAGGATATAACAGCACAACAGCCTACCGGAGCAATCGCTACGGCAGAAGCTGTGAAGGGCATCCGTGCCACACTACCAGACAAGCCACAATCCGAGTTGACTATTGATGACGTTTCAGTCGCTGTTGCTGCCTATGTCGGAACAATGCTCCCAATGGATGAAAGTACATCGGAACTGTTACAGCAGCTTACAAAACAAATGTTGGAACTGCCCACGGAGGACGAAGAATGAGCGTGTCGCTGCAGCTGGACGGATGCTTGATATACCTCTGCTTCCTTCTCCGGGTAGGCGGATTTTGTTTCTCAAAAATATAAAACCGCTACAACCTCCATCCTACACGGGAATGAAAATTGCAACGGTTTTATCTATTATCAATCTATATCCTGCCTGATGATTTGTAGCAACAATGAATTTGTGAAAAACAGACTGTTGGTATCTGGAGGTAACGCACCATCAGTACCCCAAGGAACATCATTCTATGGTGTTTACAATGATCTCCTTCTTAGCAGCAAACTATTTGGAGTCAAGGAGAACATCAGCAACAGGGCAAAAAAATCGTCAACGCAGAAATAATCTTTGCATAATACATCATCAATCGGGCAGGATTTAACTGCTCAGCTGATTTTTATTTAATTATACCTCTTGCTTTCAAAATTTCAAAGTTTATAGCATCCTCAATATCGTTTCTTAACATTCGCATATTAGGATATGCTCCTTCTTTAATGACTCTTTCAAACAGCTCTAAAACAGAATTATTTTCTATGAAAGCCTTATCTTCAGCATCTACCCGTTCCATTAAACTGTCATAACATTTTCTCGCAATTGTCAACTTGTCATCTATGCTAATTGGATTGAAAATTACAACTTTTGAAAATCTTGAATAGATTGGTGTACCCAGATACTTTTCTGCCTCTTCTTCCGTTCTGTAATTTGTAGTGCAGATGATAATACATTTAGAAATATCAACAGAATAATTTGCATCCACAAAAACTCCTTCATCAAACATTTGATAAAATGCGTTATAGAAAGCTGAAGAAACTTTATCAAATTCATCCAAAAGAACAACATTTGATTTACGCCTAATCAATTCACGAGCCAAACTATCTTCTCCATGGTCAGCACCAAAAATATATTGGTAAGCATTATTCGTTTGCTGCATAGAAAATTGAATTCTAACCATCTCCGTCTTCAAAGATGAACTAATATACTTGGCAGTTTCTGTTTTTCCAATACCTGAATCGCCTAAAAATAAAAGCGTAACAGGGCGTGTCCGTTTTGGATTTTTCAATCCATATATAGATGTGAGTATATGTTTCATTACATGTGGTTGACCTATAACAGTCTCATTAAAACCAAGTGCCATTTCTTTCATGGAGTCAATTGTTATTTCCGGATACAACGTTTTATATTCTTTTATAATGTTCTTATCCAAATTTTTAATAATATCCTTGTAAATTTTTTGTGGCGGATTACATAACCATAAGTTTTTAATTTCAAGTTTCAAATGGCAAAGAACATTATTTGAAAATCCAAGAAGTGCCCATTCCTTTATACCTCCATAATCATCTGTATGTATCAACAGATTTTCTACTTTCATTGGAGGTTCTTCTTTCTCTGTAGCACCTTCTACTTTTACATATGTTTTGCTAAGATGATCCATAACATCTGATAAGAAGAATGTGTTTTTCAAATTTTTTGTTGCTTCTTCAAAATCTTTATCTGCACCCCAATAAATTTCTATCTTCTCCATCAATTTTCCACCACTCCAGCTAACACAACATCATATACATCAATTCCGGTAGCTACAGAACCGCTTTCGGATGCAGAGGCATAATCTACACGTTTTGACAATTTTGTAGTCCCAAATTCAAATTCTTTTTGAACCTGCAAATCAGATTTTTCAATTTGTCCCACATGAATTGCATAATATGTTAGCCGCATTTTAGGTAAATCAGACATTGTATAGCTATTTCTAAAAGCATTATGATTAAACCTCAAAACAATATCTTGTCCTTCTATTGTAGCCAAGAATTCATAATATCCTCTTCCTTTTTCTATCGCCTCTTCTATTTTAGTTATATCAATCTTCATTGCCCTTCCATCATCTGTCTGAATGGGTAATTCTCCATCAATCATGCTCAAAAACGGAGCAATTAACATCATATATGAAAACGAATTAACTTCCGGTCTGACAATTACTTTTGGGAATATTTTTATTCCAGTACAACGTTTATTTTTAGTTCTTCTCTTATCTGCATCAAGCAAAGCAATAAAATCCGCCAAAAGAGTATTTTCAATAATATTCTTTGCAATTTTATCAGATTTTCTTGCTACATTTGCATGAGCGCCTGCTTCCAAATTTATAGATGCTCCGCTTAAAAAACTAAATATTTTAGATAAGCCATTCTTTTCAGTTCCTACGCTACCATCTACTCCTACTTCGGCTCCCATCTCAGAATTCACTTCCGAAATAAATTCCGTTGTTTTCTTAAGTTCTCCACCTGCCATAATTTGCATAAAATCTGCAACAAATGATTCATCAAAATATATCACTTTCAAGAAATTATTATTTTCCATTCTTCATCAACTCCTGATACATCTTCATCAATTCTGCCACGCACTGGCTCTCGGTCATATCTTTTACAGAAAAACTATAAGCCTGCATAACTGCTCTATCGTTGTTTTGGTGAGCTTTCAGTAGCTCTGGGAACAGATACATTTTTTCTCCATACATATCTGCAAGACTGCAATCAGGATACTGTGCTCGTGCATCAAGGATGGCTTGAGCCGTCTGCTCAATCTTCACTTTTTGGTCATCTGTCGTATCTGGCCATGGAAAAGTGTTATATACAATTTCCTTAGAGTACCTGTAGTCACTCTTTAGCCGACCGCACACTACCCGCATCCAAGCCATATGAACATTCGATATCAACACTCCAAAATGGTACAATGTTGCATCAGGAACAATCTGTACCGCATCCGATGAAATTATATCTGCCGTTACAAAGCCTATTGGCACATATCTCCGTCTTTCTGAAGATACACGAGGAATAATTAAAAAATCAACATCGTCTGGCTGTGTGATCTGTGCAAACAACTGAGGCACTTTTGCATAGCCGTTCGTTGTTTTAGCTTTAGAAGAAAGCCGGAATTGCCGTACCGCTTCAACCTTTTCGGAAAGAATTTTGCTATTCATAATGTCTTTTGGAGAGGAGTGCTTCAGCCACAGACACCAACGTTTTTTTCCTTTGATAAACTCATCTGCACCAATATAAGGATGGAGCCATTTTTGAAGTTCTGGCTCTTTTTCCATAATATCATGATATTCATCCTCTTTAATGACAAAAAAGCCGCCATCTCGTGGTTGATTTCCAAAGCTCATTTTAGACATTCCACAAAGAGATTCTTTTTCTGCTACAACGAAAATATCCTCTCCTTCTACCAAGTATGGGCTAATATTGGAAACGATTTTCCCATTTGATCCATCTGTAAAAAGCCATTTTTCATTCCGATTAAACCCAGCAAATCCTACAATCACACAATGAACTGCTGCCTGCGATGAAGATTCACTATCCCATTTGAATGTCTGATATGCGAAATTAATATGTATATGGTAATCGTTAAACAACACATTCCACAAAATCGGAACCTGTGAACCTTGACAAATTGAATTGGTTGAAACAAAGCAAGTTTGTATGTTTGTATTCTGAATATATTGAGCAGCCAGCTTATACCAGCAAGTCACATAATCCAAATCTTGCACATCCTTGATATTTCCAAAAATATTCTGAACCTCTTTCTTCTGGATACTGCCTTGTTCCATAAGCCGTGCCCCAACAAAAGGAGGATTGCCCATTATGTAATTGAGCTTTTGCTTTGGAACAACATCTCCCCAGTTTATACGCAGAGCATTAGCTTCAATAATATTCGTATAGGACTTTAGAGGTAGAAACTCCAAATGCATCAGCACAATTTCCTCGGTTTCCTTCATCATCTGACTTTCAGCAATCCATAATGCGGTTTTTGCAACCGTCACAGCAAAATCGTTGATTTCAATGCCGTAAAACTGTCCCAAAGATACCTGAATGGGGTTCCAATTCGCATCGCCAAAAGCAATCTGCCCATGAGACAAAACCCGAAGCACCTCATTTTCCAAGCGACGCAGACTCAAATAAGTTTCTGTCAAAAAATTACCGCTGCCGCAAGCCGGATCTAAAAAGCTGAGAGATGCCAGCTTTTTCTGAAAGTCCTTGAGTTTTCGCTCTTTCGTACACTCCACTGCGATTTCACAAATTTCCGTAAACTCTTTCTTCAAATCATCCAGAAACAGTGGGTCAATGACTTTATGGATATTCTCGATAGAAGTATAATGCATACCGCCACTGCGGCGTGTTTCCGGATTCAAAGTACTTTCAAATACTGCGCCGAAAATCGTCGGGCTAATTTCCGACCAGTTGAAATCGTCGCTGGCTTTGCTCAACAATAATTCTTGTATTTCATCGGTAAAGGGTGGAATTTCAATATTTTCATTCTCAAACAGACCGCCGTTCACATAGGGGAAAGCTGCCAGTTCTGGAAAATCATCTTTCAGATATGGATCACGCTTTTCTGGCGGCGTATCCAAAATTTTGAACAAATCAATCAGAGCACGGCGCATCTTTCTTGCATCAAATTCCGTAAGATAATCATGGAACATTCCGTGATGGCCAAAAATTCCAGCATCTTCGGCATACAGACAGAAAACAAGACGAACACAGAGGACATTGAGGCTTTTCAGTGCCTGTTCGCTATCCGGGTCTGCATACTGTTTATGGAATGCATCGTAAAGCAAGCCGATAATTTCACCGGCAGCGATGGATACTTCCATTTCACGCTTCAAATGTTCGCTGCCCTCATCAACCAAAAATTGCAGGCGGTAATATTCTTTCACAAGATTTTCCAGTAAAATTTCTTCCGGCTCGCCACCGGGACGTTCCATATCGTAAACAAAGAATTTCTCGAAATTACAGGTCACTACCCAGCGTGGATGCTGAGATAAAGGCAGCTCTGTGATATAACGCTTTGCCTGCTGAAATGGTGTCAGCAGTGTGCCATCTGATTGCTTAATAGGCTTCTTCAAATCCTTTCCCAATCCTTTTTGTTCAATCAGAACCTTTGTGGACGGAATTGTACCATCTATAAAACTGGTATGGTCAAGGTGTACCTGTTCTTCAAATATAATAAATTGTTCAGGATGTTCCACGCCATAGACATCACGAAGCAGAGAAAGCCAAAATGCCTGACTTTCTCCTTTTTCATAGCCTTTGCCTTTCCAATACGCCGCAAAAGATTTTGCAGCAGCTTTTTGCTGTGTATCGTTCATTTTCTATCACCTCCCAACATTCTTCGCTTATCAAATCATCCCAAAGTGTTTCAGAGCTTCCATAATCGCTTTTTCCTTCTCCGGCGGGCATTGCGGTTGCTTGGTATCCTCGGATTTTGGCTTATTATAATTCTCACGCTCGATAATCCCGCACTTCTGCTTCACCTGTGCGATATACAGACTGCTGACTTTTATACCGCTATGCTCCAGCACATACGCCTTGATCTCCTCATAGGTAGCCTTACACTCCGCAGCAGTCAAATCCAGCTCGTCCATCTTCACTTCAACTTCAATATGCTGCTTCGCATTGAGTTTGGATAAAAGGCACACCGTCTCCACATGTGTCGTCCAAGGAAACATATCGCATCCTCTCACTCGCTCCAATCCATACCCCTTCCCAGCCAGATACTTCAAATCCCTCGCTAAAGTCGCCGAATCACAGCTCACATACACGATCCGCTTCGGCCGCATCCGCACCATCGTTTCCAAGCATTTCCCATCGCATCCCTTCCGGGGAGGATCCACCACGATGACTTCTGCACGGATCCCCTCCTTTTCATATCTTTCGGGAAGCACCTCCTCAGCCTTTCCCACATAAAACTCAGCATTCGTAATACCGTTTATTTCGGCGTTCTTCCTCGCATCCTCCACCGCATCCGGTATCACCTCCACCCCATATACCCGCTTCGCCCTTTGGGCTAAAAAAAGGGAAATGGTTCCGATCCCACAGTACAGATCCCAGACGGTCTCGCGTCCGGAAAGACCGGCATATTCCAAAGCCTGGGCATATAACCGCTGCGTCTGAACCGGATTCACCTGATAGAAAGACAGGGGCGAAATTCGGAAGGACACCTCGCCGATCCGATCCTCAATCCAGCCTTTCCCCCGCAGGATGCGAATCTTTTTTCCCAGGATCACATTGGTCCGTTCCCTGTTCTCATTCACGCTCAGGCTGGTCATTCCCGGGATCCTCCAAAGCATATCGGCCAATTTCTCCTCCGCCGGCAGCCGTGTGCCATTGATCACCAGGCAGACCATAATCTGTCCGCTGGCAAATCCCTTGCGGATGAGCACATGGCGTAAGAGCCCTTTTCCGGAATCCTCTTCGTAAGTGCTAACCCGATTTTTCTCCATATATTTTATAATCAGCTCCAGGATCTCCCTGTTTTCCTTTGTTCCGAGGGCGCAGTCCGTATTTGCGACAATGGTATGCGTTCTCCCGGCATAAAATCCGGTTATAATCCGCTCCTCCCGGTCCCTCCCAAAGGGAAACTGGGCCTTGTTGCGATAGTGCCAGGGATTTTCCATACCGATTATGGGCTCCATAATGGCGTCCACATATTCCGGAGCGAAACCGCCGATATGGATGAGGTTATTCCGAATCTTCTTTTCTTTAAATAAAAGCTGCTGTTCATAGGAAAGGGCCTGCAGCTGGCAGCCGCCGCACTGACGGCTAAAGGCGCATCGAGGCTCTATACGAAAAGGAGAAGGTGTTAAAACCTTCTCCAGCCTGGCATAGGCATAGTTCTTCTTTGCCTTCATAATTCTTACGCGCGCCACATCGCCAACCACTGCATCCTTCACAAACAAGGTATGGCCGTCCGCCTTTCCAATTCCTTCTCCCTGCGTGCCCACGTCGGTGATTTCCACCGTATAGATATCATTCTTTTTCATTTCCATTCCGAAAAACCCCGTTATTCCATCCGCGTCTTCCTGATGTTGGATTCAAATAGCCGGTTATATCCCAGCCAGCCCTTTCCTGATGCGCCCTGAAGCGCTTCGGTAAAGGTTTCCAGCTTAGCATCCGCATTATCCGCCAGATTCAGGGCCGCCGCCTCGATCAATGCCGGCTTTTTCGGCGAGCCATATTCATATTCTCCGTGATGTGCCAGAATGCAATGCTTTAATTCCGCCTCCAAAACCGGAGGAAAACCGGGGATAGAACGGGCCTTTTCCCCTATCATTTCGGCGCCCATGACAATGTGTCCCAGAAGCTGTCCGTTATCCGTATAGTCATTTTCCGGAAACAAGGAAAGCTCCCGCGTCTTTCCGATATCATGGAACAGGGCGGCAGTTATCAGCAGATCCCGGTTCAGCACAGGATAGCTACGGCTGAAATATTCGCACATCCTGGCCACGCTCAACGTGTGCTCCAGCAAGCCTCCCACGAAACCATGATGAACTGTTTTGGCCGCGGAGGAGGAACGAAAAGCTTTCATAAATGCTTCATCCTCCACAAAGAAGCTTTCCAGAAGCTTCTTCAGCCATTTATTTTCCGTATTTCCGATCATCCCCAGCAATTCTTTATACATACCGTCAATGCTCTTTTCACTGACCGGAAGATAATCCGCCGGATCATATTCCCCTTCCTGGCAGAGACGGATCCTCTTTACGTTCACTTGCAGCGCTCCCTGGAAGCTGTTCACATCCCCGTACACCTCTATGTAGTCCAGAGAATCGAATTCACCAATCCCTGCGCTGTTGGGATCCCATACTTTGGCGTCCAAAGTTCCCGTTTTGTCCTGCAGGATCACATTATCATAAGGCTTTCCGTTTTTTGTTACCGCCGACTGCTTATGCTTACACAGATAAATGTCGCATACTCTGTCGCCTTCTTTGTAATCTTTAATGTATTTCATCATAATCCTTTCATGCCGCGTCCTGTGCGGCAGCGCGATGAGAAATCGTGCATGCGATTTCTTATCTGTGATTCAATTTGGGCCACTTTCGGCAGAAATCACCTATGAAAAAAGCCGTCGGACTACTTTTCACACAAACTTTCCATCCTGCTGAAGCAGGCAAAAATTCATGGGTTCAAAATGGCCTATATCCATTTGCCAAACCTCCTCTCTGCCGCCAGCAGCCAACTCCAAAATCGATTGAAAAGTAAAAGGGAATCATTTTTCAATCTCAATCCCATCTGCATGTTTTCCCATACATCCTAACCCTGTCTGCGCACACAATACCCATTAATTCAAAGCGCTCAACGTCACATCCACCGTCATCTCCTGATACTCGTCCTGAACCTGACGCACGACCGTGAGCGTCACTTCCGTATCAGGCAGAAGCGTCATGATCGCTTGATTATAGTCCCCAAAGGAGGTGATTTCCTCCGTTCCCATTTTAACGATCACATCTCCGCTCTGTATGCCGGCCACCATTGCCGGAGAATCCATTTCAATCCCCGTTATATAGGCCCCAGCAGGAACGCCGCGGGATTCCTGGATCTCCCTTGGAACATCGGTTCCATAGATTCCCAGGGAAGCCATGGGCTGTCCGTTGGAAAGTTTTACAATATTATTTTTCAAGTCGCTGATTCCCAGGGCCGTGATCAGGTTCCTGGCATCCTCGCCGCTTCCCCCCTGCCGGATGATTCCCAACACCTGGCCGCTTAAATTGATCAGAATCCCGCTGCCCTTCTCGCTTCCGTAAATATCGGTGGTTAGGATCCGGTAATTGCCGTCCATCATGTTCAATATGGTTTCCGTGGACGTAATCATGCCGTAAGCCACTGAATCTGCCATTCCCAGCGGACGTCCCAACGCTATAACAGGCATAGCTAGAAGGCCGCCTTTACTGTTGGAATTTCCCAGTTGCGCGATGGAAATATTTTCCCTCGTCTGTTCCTCCAACGCATCCAGGTTCACGCTGATAACCGCCAGGCCCATAACCGGATCAGACTGCTTCATGGCTGCCGCCGCAAAGGTATCATCGCAGAAAGTCACGTGCGTATTCTCTGCCTGTTCCACCACCTCTTTATCCGTAAGGATCAAAAGTTCCTTTCCGTTTTCCGCTACGATCAGCCCCGTTGTCTGTCCCCTGTTTTCATACGGGGTATCCAGCCAGTCCACCTCTGACGTCACCCCGGTGACCGTGACCAGGCATTTAGACGCCTCCTGTGCCACTTCATACAGGCTTCCGTAAAGCTTCTGATAATCGGAAACGCTCATCTCCACCCGCTCTACCACGGTGGCCGGCGGGGGCGCAACGGCTTCCTCCTCGCTCTCCGATTCCACCACCATATCCTCGGGAAGCATTTCTTCATTGACCGCCTCCTCCTGGAGACGGATGGTTTCCGGTTCTTCCTCCGGATGCAGCCAGTTACTGAACACCGGCTCCAAAACCAGAAATGTGAAACAAGCGATCAAACCGAACATGACTGCCATAGACGCGGTGAGAATCGTCCTCTTCAGTAGTTTTCTCCTATTGATAGGGCGTTCCTTCACCTTTTCCTTAATAAAAGCAATATCATTCCCCGCTGTATCGGACACTGTCTCAGGTCTAGGCTTCTTCCCTTCCTGCCCCTTTTCTTCCATAAATTCCTTCCTTCGCCCTCCGCACGCTTTCCACATAGGAGGCATCCGCTTTCTGCATCAGATATCCCGGCGATAGGAACGCGGCATGATATAACTCCTCCAGCGTATCCTTCTGGGCCTTGGAGGGCTCTGACGGGGATACCACCCTCGTCTGCCACACGGACATACACTGCGTATATTCCACAAGCCAGAAAAGTGGTTCCATATTCTTCTCCATATGGCTATTCAAAACCGCAGCTCGCTCCCCTGCAAGCGCTTCCAAAGCTTCGATATGGGAAGGCAGCGGTTCACACACCTCCCCGTCCGGAAGAACCATACATTCGCAGGGATCCTCGTCCTCCCTGTGGGCATTGATAAATTCCATTACTTTCACGCTTCGTTCCCCCTCAGTATGCCTGAAATCCTCTGTTTTTACGCAGATTAGGAAAGCTTCTGTCTATTCAGAATGATTTCCGCATGAATGTCCTTCATGCCCTCCGCATCCATGGCCTTCTCCATGGCCTTTGCAGGTATGCCCCTCCCCATGATGGTGGCTGCACACCGTATCCGGGTCATAGGACAGGCTGCCTGCCAGGAAAGCACTTACCGCCTCGTCTGCTTCTCCCGATACGCCGGGATAGAATTCAATTTCCATATCGGCCAGGGCCATTCTCGCCCCTCCTCCGATTCCTCCGCAGATCAGAGTATCCACGCCCCGTTCCTTCAGGAAACCTGCCAGCGCCCCATGGCCGCTCCCGGCCGCGCTCACCACAGCCGTATCCGCAACCTGCCCGTCTTCTACCTGATATAACTTAAAATTCTCGCAATGTCCAAAATGCTGAAAAATCTGTCCATCTTCATAGGTTACCGCTATTTTCATCTCTCCGATTCTCCTTCTTCTACCGCCTTTTGCTCCCTCCACAGGAATCCCCTCTGGAAGTACGCTTCCCCAATATAATATCTCAGTAATCTATCCGCGTCCAGCATAAAATTTTTATTACAGTTCGGTCTAACGCGAACGAACGCTCCGGCGGTTCCTGCGATCTGTGGACCGGCTGCTTCCTGTACCCGATAAGGCCCTGCCCAGAGAGGCGCGTTCCCGATGGGGCGTGGCGGCCGTGCTATGTTTTTGGACACATGTCGCGCCATGGAGATGAGACCTGCTTTCCAGGAGGGGCCCATCCCGACTGGAAAGCGTCCAGGGCTCATCGGAATGTCTGGCGCGATGGTGTCCAAAAACATAGCACGGCCGCCACGCCCCATCGGGAACGCGCCTCTCCGGGCAGGGCCTTATCGGGTACAGGAAGCAGCCGGTCCACAGATCGCAGAAACCGCCGGAGCATTCGTTCGTTTGGCGTGTGTTACAAATTTTACTGCTGGCTACTTTCCCCCCGCCGTGCTATAATAGGGAAGCAATCTTGCCAAAATCGGCTTCACCCCGCTCAAAAAGGAGGAAGCAGTACAGCCATGAATGATAAAGTTTTAAAAACCCTTGAATATACCAAAATAATTGACCGCCTCACGGAACATGCCACGTCTGAACCAGGCCGCCAGCTCTGTCAGTCGCTGGCTCCCATGACCGATCTGGATGAGATCTGTGCGGCACAGCAGGAGACGCAGGATGCCCTGTCCCGTCTCTTCCGGAAGGGGAGCATTTCCTTCGGAAGCAACCGCGAGCTTGGAAGAAGTCTGCGATCACTGGAGATCGGGAGCACTCTATCCGCGGCCGAGCTTTTGCATATAGCCAGCCTTCTGGAAAATGCGGCCCGCGTAAAGGCCTACGGGAAGAAGGAGCGGGAAGACGCTCCTTCGGATTCCCTCACGCCCCTTTTTGACGGGATATCCCCTATATCCCAGCTGTCATCGGAGATCAACCGTTGTATCCTCTCCGAGGAAGAGATCAGCGATGATGCCAGCCCCGGATTAAAGCATGTGCGCCGCAGCATGACGCTGACCACGGAACGCATCCATTCCCAGCTCGCCGGCATGGTGAACGGATCCCTGCACGGTTATCTGCAGGATGCCCTGGTCACTTCCAGAAACGGGCGCTACTGCATTCCGGTCAAGGCGGAATACCGCAGCCAGGTGCCCGGCATGGTTCACGACCAGTCTTCCAGTGGAAGCACTCTCTTTATAGAGCCCGCTGCGGTGGTCAATCTGAACAACCAGATGCGCGAGCTGGAAGTGCAGGAACAGGAAGAGATCGTCAAGGTACTGGCTTCCCTCAGCGTCCAGGTGGAGCAACACAGCGAAGATATTGCAGAAAACCAGCGCATTCTTACCCAGCTGGATTTTGCCTTTGCCAAGGCCTCTCTGGCTTTAGAACAGAATGCCACAAAGCCCCTTTTTAACGAGGAACATATCCTCCATATCCGCAGCGCCAGGCATCCGCTCCTGGATAAAAAGAAAACTGTTCCCATCGATATCCGTCTCGGACTGGATTATGACCTTCTCATCATAACCGGGCCCAACACGGGCGGTAAAACCGTATCCTTGAAAACCACCGGGCTTTTCTGTCTGATGGGGCAGGCCGGGCTTCATATTCCGGCGCTGGACCGAAGCGAGCTATCGGTTTTCAAGGAAATCTACGCGGATATTGGGGATGAGCAGAGCATCGAACAGAGCCTGAGCACTTTTTCCTCCCATATGACCAGCATCGTATCCATCCTGGAGCATGCGGACGCGGATTCTCTCTGCCTGTTTGATGAATTGGGCGCAGGAACCGATCCCACAGAGGGAGCTGCCTTGGCAATCGCCATATTAAACCATCTACATGACCGGGGCATCCGTACCATGGCCACTACCCACTACAGTGAGTTAAAGGTCTACGCCCTGTCCACCTCCTTTGTGGAAAATGCCTGCTGCGAGTTCGACGTGGAATCCCTGCGTCCCACTTATCGGCTTCTCATCGGCATTCCCGGCAAGAGCAATGCCTTCGCCATTTCCAGGAGACTTGGGCTTTCTGAGGAAATCATTGAAGCCGCATCCTCCCAGATCAGCACCCAGGATAAGAGCTTTGAAGACCTGCTCGCAGATTTGGAACAGAGCCGTATTACCATAGAGAAGGAACAGACGCAGATTGCTGCCTATCGCCGCGAGGCCGAAAGCCTGAAAAAGCAGCTGGAAGACCGGCAGCAGAAGATGGATCAGTCAAAGGATAAAATTCTGAAAGAAGCACACGAACAGGCCAGAGCCATCCTACAGGAGGCCAAGGATACGGCGGACGAGACGATCCGTATTTTTCAGAAGGCCGGTCCTGGCGCATCTATGAAAGATTTAGAGAAGGAGCGGGAAAGGCTGCGCAGACAGATCACGGATAAAAATGAGAAGCTCGCGGTCAAGGAAAGCAAGCCCAATGTTGCCGGAGTAAAGCCTTCCCAGTTAAAATTGGGAGAAACCGTCCGCATCGTATCCATGGGGCTGAAGGGAACCGTAAGCTCACGGCCCGATAATAAGGGAAACCTGTTCGTCCAATGCGGCATCATCCGTACTCAAGCCAACATCCAGGATCTGGAACTGATACAGGAAAAGGATGTTTCCTCCAAAGGGAATCGCACGGGATCTGGAAAGATACGTATGTCAAAATCCTTATCCGTTTCTCCAGAGATCAACCTTCTGGGCAAAACCGTGGATGAAGCCATGTCCGTGTTAGATAAATATCTGGACGATGCCTATCTAGCGCATCTGTCCACCGTCCGTGTGGTTCACGGCAAGGGAACCGGAGCGTTGCGCAGCGCCGTACAAAACCATCTGCGCAGGGTGAAATATGTAAAGTCTTACCGCCTTGGGGAATACGGTGAAGGTGACGCCGGCGTCACCATTGTAGAATTTAAATCCTGAATGCTCTCTGCTTATCGCAGATGTATGCTCATGCAATTGCTTCAATCAGGATTTTATCCCAGCCATAGCCGGCGCCCTGTTAGGGCCCTCCTCGACAACTTCAGGAAACGACATCAGCCCAGCGCCTTGCCGTCTCAACAGCGGCAGGAGAGGCATTGCAGCAGAAAGGAGAATCATCATGGCCACAAAACAAAAAATTCTCATCGTAGACGATGATAACAATATTGCGGAGCTAATCTCCCTTTATCTCACAAAGGAATGCTTTGATACAATGATCGTTGGAGACGGAGAATCCGCTCTGTCCGCCGTAGATAGCTTTGCCCCGAACCTGATCCTGCTGGATTTGATGCTTCCCGGCATCGACGGATACCAAGTCTGCCGCGAGGTTCGCAGCAAATCCAATATTCCCATCATCATGCTTTCTGCCAAAGGAGAGATCTTCGACAAGGTGCTGGGATTGGAGCTGGGCGCAGATGACTACATGGAAAAGCCCTTCGACTCCAAGGAATTGGTGGCGCGGGTCAAGGCAGTGTTGCGCCGGTATAAGGTGGTTCCTGCTGCCGCTGAGCCTGTCGGCATCAAGTGTGTGGAATATCCTAACCTGGTGGTAAACCAGACCAATTATTCCGTTCTCTATATGGGAAAACCGGTAGAGATGCCCCCCAAGGAGCTGGAGCTCCTCTACTTCCTGGCCTCTTCTCCCAATCACGTTTTCACAAGGGAGCAGCTTTTAGACCAGATCTGGGGATATGAATACATCGGAGACACCCGAACCGTGGATGTACACATCAAACGTCTGCGCGAGAAAATCAAGGATCACGAGACTTGGCGGATCGCGACGATCTGGGGGATCGGCTATAAATTCGAGGTAAGGCAATGAGAAAGACCCTCTATCTCAAATTCCTGCTGGCTTACCTGATCTTCGGCTTTTTCGGCTTTACCATCGTGGCCACCTTCGGCTCCAGCATGGTTCTGGAACATCTGAAACGGGAAAAAGCAGACACGCTATACAAGGAAGCCACGCTGATTGCCAACACCTATGCTTCCGACCTGTACAACAACGAAATTTCCCTGGATTCGGTAAAACCACAGATGGATTCCCTGTCCGTCTATCTGGATTCCACCATCTGGATCATCAATCCTTCCGGACGTATGATCCTGGATACCAACACACCGGTGGATCTGGAACACCCGCGCATCGTGGAAGACTTCAACGCCGCCCAATCGGCCGGATCTTACTATGTAACGGGAACCTTTTATGACAGCTTCCAGGAAGAAATGCTCAGCGTCTTTGCCCCCATCACCTCCGATTTCAAGGTGCGGGGGTATGTGGTGATCCATACCTCCTTGGCCGCCCTGCATTCCTCGGGGGAAAACATCCTGCGTATTTCATATATGATCCTGGTCATCCTGTTTCTGTTGTCCCTGATCATTCTGATCTTTTTTACGGAGATGGTCTATCTTCCCCTTCGTAAGATCACGGAGGCGACGGAACAGTATGCCGCCGGGAACCTGCATTACGAGCTACAGGTGGACAGTGAGGATGAGATCGGCTATCTCGCGGCTTCCCTCTCCTACATGGCCAACGCCATCGCACGCAGCGAAGACAATCAGAAAAAATTCATCGCCAACGTATCCCACGATTTTCGTTCCCCTCTCACCTCCATCCGCGGATATCTGGAAGCCATGCTGGACGGAACCATTCCGTCCGAGCTATATGAAAAGTACCTGAAAATCGTTCTGAATGAAACCGAACGATTAACCAAGCTAACCAACAGCCTGCTCACGCTCAATAACCTGAATACCAAGGGGATGGTACTGGAAAAATCGGAGTTTGACATCAATACCGTCATCCGGGAAACCGCCGCTTCCCTGGAAGGTACCTGCCAGCAGAAGCATATTGCCATCGAACTGGTTCTCACCGGAAGCAGTCTCCATGTTCAGGCAGATATGGGAAAAATCCAGCAGGTTCTTTACAATCTGCTGGATAATGCCATCAAGTTTTCCCACAACGATTCCGTCATCAAGATCGAGACCACGGAAAAACACAGTAAAGTTTTCATTTCCGTGAAAGATTCCGGCATCGGCATTCCCAAAGACAGCCTGAAGCTGATCTGGGACCGTTTTTATAAAACGGATCTCTCCCGGGGTAAGGATAAGAAGGGAACCGGCCTGGGGCTATCCATCACAAAGGAAATCATCCAAGCGCACAAAGAAAATATCAACGTGATCAGCACCGAGGGCGTGGGAACCGAATTCATTTTTAGCCTTCCCCTCGTGGACGAAGAAGAAGAATGACCTGCGGGCGCCGCTTTGCCAAATATTCTTGCAGGGCTATACGAATCACAGCCCTTCCCAGTCGAAGGCTGGAATGAAGCTCTCCTCCGCGGTGCCTCCCTCTTGGATAAACCCATTTTCCACGCCAAGCGCAAGGGCATAGTCCACCACTTTCTCATATTCCCTCCGCCTCACCTTCCGGTTCAATTCCGGAAAGTCCGCAAGGCCCATGGGCGTGTACTGATTCATAATACTGATATATATCCGGTTTCCGTAGGTTTCGTGCAGATAATGAATTATCCTCTTGGAATCCATTGCGGAGCCGGGAAGAACCAGATGGCGGACGATCACTCCCTTCTTCATCAGCCTGCAGCCCTCATTTTCCCCGGACTCGTTCAGGCTGCCCATCCCCTCGCCTCTCTTCTCCGGCCCATTCAGGCTGCCCGCATCTTCTCCATTCTTCTCCCGCCCATTCAAGCTGCCTGCACCTTCGCTTTTCTCCTCCCGCCCATTCAGGATGCCTGCACCTTCGTTTTCCTCCTCCGGCCCATTCAGGATGCCTGCACCTTCGCTTTCTTCCTCCGGCCCAAATACAGGCTCCCCTGTCTGACGTACCATTTCCGCGATAGCCTCAGATGCCCTTTCAAAGTAATCCGGAGCATTGGAATAGCGTTCCGCCAGGTGCCGGGAAGCATATTTCAGATCAGGTAAATAGATATCCACCAGGCCATTCAGACTTTTCAGCGTTTCCACCTTTTCATAGCTTCCCGTATTATAAACCACGGGAAGGCGCAGCCCTTGGCTACGGGCCAGCCGGATCGCTTCCGCGATCTGCGGAGCAAAGTGGGTGGGCGTCACCAAATTAATGTTATTCGCATGCTTCTCCTGTAGTTCCAGGAAAATTTCCGCTAGCCTCTCCCCGCTGATCTCCTTCCCGCAGGATGTACTTCCAGAGCGCGCACACAGCCAAGCGATCTCCCGGTTCTGGCAGTATACACACCGCAGTACACAGCCGCTGAAAAAAACAGCGCCTGATCCTCTCTTTCCCGATATGCAGGGTTCCTCCCAATAATGCAATGCAGCCCTGGCGGCCCTGATTTCATCCGTCTGGCCGCAATACCCCCATTTTCCGCCCTTCCTGTCCGCATGACACTCCCTGGGGCACAGCGTACAGTCTTCCATGCTCATGGCATTTTTCCACCTCTTCCTTCCAACAGGCCTTCATATGCATGCCGCGCCAATTCTCCGGTCCTATTGTGGGATAGTTCCCATATTCCCACACCCGCAAGCCCCTGAGAACCGGCATAAAACGCTTTCGCCCGAACCGACCTGGCATCATCATAGGACACAAACAAACCATTCCCGTACAAATATGGAACCGCCGCCTCCGCATGGAAGGCTTGATTCATCCCCGCCTTGGTGATGTAGCTTCCTACCACCTCATCATAGGCTATAGAACGGGCTGAACGAAACGGGCTGTATAATCCCTGACCTTCCCCACTCACCCCTTCATAGAGATAGCCATAAAAAGGAATGCCCAGCACCAGTTTTTCCGCCGGGATTCCAGCGGACAGATAGGCCCGAATACCGTCCGCTACGCTGTTTTTATATTGGGGGCTGTATCCAGAAGGCTGATACAAGGGAGCTCCCAAATCCGAGTATGTATCCCACATGCCATGCATATCATAGGCCATCACAAAAATATGATCTACCAGCGCGGCCACCTTTCTCCCTTCAATCTTCTGAAGATAATTGGAATTCGCCGCCCCTGCTATCGTCAAATCGTATTTCTTTCCGTCTATCCTGCCCTGGGCATCCAGCTTGTTCCGGATGGCCGCAAGCAGTAACGTAAAATTCTCCCGATCCTGTGGACTGTTTATGATTCCGGCAGGCCCGCCGGAAACAGGATACTCCCAATCCAAGTCAATCCCATCAAATCCATGGGCGAGGATAAAATCGAGGCAACTTTGCGCAAAGGTTTCCCTCTTGGCTTCGGTAGACGCTACCACGCTAAAATACGTGGATTCATCCCATCCTCCCACACTAATTAGAGTCCTAAGCCCAGGATTTTCCTTCTTCACCGCCCGGAGCTGTTCAAAGTTCTTCCGATCCGTATCCGGATTCGTCATGACCAGCGTCCCTTGCTCCTTATCAATTCCGCCAAAGGCATAGTTCAAATGGGTCAGCCGGTTCGCAGGAACATCCCATGGCGTATATCCCTTTCCTGCCGACCAGCCAGCATAATATCCCACCACCACGGCGCTTCGCTCTCCCTTCCCATTCTCTTCCGCAGCCTGGGCCGAAATCCCCGCCCCTCCTGCACTAAAAAGCATCAATCCAATCAAGACCATATACCAGATATGTTTCATCCTTTCATCCTTTCCGTAAAATCCCGGATAGACACACGGCCCGTTCTCTCCTGACCTGATGCGTCTCCCGTAAATCTCCTTCTATCCGCAGCCTGAGGAACGATCCCCAAAACCACAGCACTATTTTACAGACAGGACTTTCATAAGACAACCTGCAATATCTGGCAAATTGGACGTACCATTACGGTGATACCCGTAATATTCAGAAGGAAGGGGCCTGTTTAGGCCAGCCTGACGCTGTCCTGCCTTCCGAACGTATCCTCCCCGGCAGCATGGAACCGTATCCGACCAAATCGGTCCCTTTCCCTCAGACATGGTCCAACAGCAGGAACGAAAAAGGCACCGGAGCCCTTATAGGGCCATCCGATGCCGCCTTCTTTCTCTCAAGACCGTGCGTCCTGCTTCGAACACCAGCCCATATGCGTTACCTTTACAGTTAACTCCGCCAGGCACCCTCACGGCACACGAAAAATTCTGCTTAGTGCTGCTTTGTTCCCAACCTGACACGGTTCACAGACATCCGTTGCGTAAGACCCAAACTTCAACGCCACTTATAAAGGGCAGCCATACAGACGCAAGCCCTAGGCCGGACATCACCCCTGCTATAGCGGATTTCAGGTACAGGGGGCCGCTGCTCCCCCGGCTGCACGGTTTAAATAGTATACTTTTTTTTACGGGGTTTGTCAATCCTGTAATCCCATTTTTTGCTTTTATTTATCGCAAATGGATACGTCTAAAGGTTTGATCCAAATCTGTCGTCCATCCAATTCCGTAAACCGAGTGAATCAGGTCAAAATATTCAGTTGGCAATTTACACTCGTCTTCCATCGGCGCACAGATCCGTGCTGCCGTTTTTCCTTTCTCTTCGTTCCTCCCTCACCCGTATCCTGAGTTCCTTGAAAAACTGGGTCAGCATCCTGCTGCATTCCTCTTCCAGAATTCCCCTTGATACATTCACCTGATGATTGAACTCCGACATCTCCAGGATATTCAGGATGGAGCCCGCGCAGCCTGCTTTGGGATTCATGCATCCGATCACCACTTCCGGGATTCTCGCCTGCACAATGGCCCCTGCACACATTTGACAAGGCTCCAGCGTTACATAAAGCGTGCATCCTTCCAGTCGCCAGTCCCCCATTTTCCTGCTCGCCTTTCGGATCGCTGTAATTTCCGCATGGGAAAGCGTACTCTTATCCGTATTTCTCCGATTATATCCCCGTCCGATGATTTTCCCTTCAAAGACGATCACGCAGCCGATGGGCACCTCCCCCAGTTCATATGCCTTCTGCGCCTGCCGCAAAGCCGCTTTCATATATTTGACCTGGAGCTTCTCCAGGTTATTCCCGTCTTTCCTTTCCATATCCAATGGCCAACCCTTCCCCTGCAAAATTCCTTTTCAAAACACATTTCGAAGCCTAGATGCGGAAATCAAAAATATCCCCTCACTCAAACATACTGCGTCTTCCCGAATGAAGGCTGCAAGTAATATTAATTTAACATATCCGTCCGTCCGTTTCAATCATTCCTTGCCCCTTTGGCCATACTGGCCTATAATATAAGACGGAGTGCAGTTTTGCCTAATCCGGTTGAATTGTCTCTAAAACAAAGGACAGCAGTCCGTTCTTTTGGACTGCTGAAGAATTATCCGCAATTCATGAGAAGGAAGGACGCTTGCGCCTTCCAACCTAATGATTATCCGCATTGTGCGCGGATGGGATCACCTGGGTATGAGGCCCGCTTTCACGGGCAGATGGGAGTTAAGATGCAGATACATGGTTTTCAAAAAACAACCCTTTTGGATTTTCCCGGTCATGTGGCCGCTACCGTTTTCACGGGCGGATGCAACTTTCTCTGCCCTTTTTGTCAAAACGGCGATCTGGTATTGCGTTCCGCCTTTCTTCCCTCAATCCCTGAGGAAGGAGTGATTCGGATTCTTGAAAAGAGAAAGGGGGTTCTTACCGGCGTATGCGTTACAGGGGGCGAACCCACCCTGCAGCCGGATCTTCCCTTTTTTCTGGAGAAATTGAAAACCCTCGGATATCTCGTCAAGCTGGATACTAATGGATATCGCCCGGAAACTCTCCGTGCGCTCCACAGCAAGGGACTTTTAGACTATATCGCCATGGATATCAAATCCTCTCCCGTCCATTACGCCAAGGCGGCAGGGTTCAAGGATCTGGATATGGCCCCCATACGGGAATCCGCCCTCTTCCTCCAGACCTGCGGACTCCCCCATGAATTCCGCACAACAGCGGTGCGAGGGTTGCACGAGCCAGAGGACTTCCGCCTGATCGGACAGTGGCTCAAGGGCAGCGATCCCTATTTTCTTCAGTCCTATGTCCACAGCGAAGGCGTCATATCTCCCGGTTTCGACGCCTTTAACAAGGATGAGCTGGAAAGTTTCCTATGTATTCTGCGTACCTATCTTCCAAACGCAAACCTAAGGGGAGTGGAGTAGGCGGTTTTGGCAGCAACCATCCCTTCTCCGATCTTTAAAAGTAACGTTTTAGAAAACAGATGATTTATCTCATATCCTCACCCTTTTCATATAGTATCCGAAGCTTCCCTGTTTCGCAGGCGCATGCTTTCCCTCAAAGGCTTCAAATCCAAACATCTCCGCCGCCATTTTTTCCCGGTCATAGTATACGCCCGGCACTCCGAGATAGAAGGCCTCGTCTCCTCCTTGTGAAATTTTCCCCAGAATAATGTGTCTGTAATTGTAATATCCGTGCAGAAGAAAGCTGTTATGCACCATTTTCTGGAATTCCTTTTCCAGGATTATAAAGTCCTTTGGCGCAATGGACAGAAACGCACGGTCGTCCCCAAAGGGATGGACTGTACGATACATATGCTGCAGTTGTTCCCATTTATCCTCGTACAGCTCGTCCCTGGATGGGAGCACATCCTCTCCTTCTTTTCCTGTCTTTCCCTCTGACAGCCCGGATTTTGTTTCTTCGATTCCGGCCGCTTCCAGCACTTCCTTTCGATTGCTTCCCCCGCGTACCTCCTGCCGGAGGGCCGCTACCTGTGGCCCCTTCCGAATAATCGGCTCCCGCGTTCTCTGCCAGTCAACCGAATTCTGGTTTTCTTCCCGCCTGGCCGTCACCCGTTCTTCTTGGTCCATCGCCTCTTGTACCCACCGTCTGGCTCGGTCTGGCTCCTCTTGCCTCCACGATTTCCTCTGGCCCTGCTCCTCCTGGCCCCACGATTTTGCCCGCTCTGGCTCCCTCTGGTTCCACGCGTTCCTCTGCCCCTGCTCCTCCTGGCCCCACGATTTTGCCTGCTCTGGCTCTCCTTGGCTCCATGATTTGCTCTGCCCCTGCTCCTCCTGGCCCCACGATTCTGCCTGCTCTGGCTCCCTCTGGTTCCACGATTTCCTCTGGCCTTGCTCCTCCTGGCCCCACGATTTTGCCTGCTCTGGCTCCCCCTGGTTCCACGATTTCCTCTGGCCCTGCTTCTCCTGGCCCCACGATTTTGCCCGCTCTGGCTCCCCCTGGCTCAATGATTTGCTCCGTCTCAGCCCTTCTTGGTCCCATTGCTTTTCCCGGCTCGCCTCCAGTTCCGACGGGCTCCCGTACTCTTTCGGTCTAATTCCCGCCTCCGTACGCACATCTTCGTATTCCGTTTTCTTCCGGGTAGGAAAGTCAGGGTATTCCTTCCTGAAAGGCGCTTTTTTTTCCCTTCCCGCGTTCCCATCCGTATTTGCCGGCACGCTCTTTTCTCCGGACATGGCCTCTTTTCTACACCAGTTCCCCTCTAATCCTTTTTGGGCCGTCAAATCTATCCTGATCCCACAGATCTCTTCCCAAGGCCTTCCCCCGCGGGTCATTGTCCCCCGCGCAAACTGCCTGGTATAGCTCCCTTCTCCCTGCTTCAGCAGCAGTTTATCCACCACAGAGCCTGTCTCATCACGGATTTCATAGAACCCGCTTTCCGCCTCATGTATTCCCTTTATTCGGATATTCCATTTCACTTCGCCTTCCAGTTCTTCCAACTTAAGAAAACCCGCATTTCTGATTTTATGTCCGGCTTCCATGAAATCAAGATAAACGATTTGTCTGCTATAATAGAACACGCCTGTCCCTCCTTATAGCCCTATTCTATTCGCCTCCATTCAATACTATGACAACCTTTTTCCATTTTCCCTAGACAATTTAGATATTAGTCAATTATTACCCATTAAAAATGTATATCCTGCCCGCTCTCATTCTGCCATACGATAAGTCCATGGCTATCCATCAAAGCAGCGTGATTCGAATTCTGCCCCTCGCATTTCCGGGACAGAATTCTCTGTCCGAAGGGAATCCGGATTCTATTCAAAGCCTTCCATCTAAAATAAAAACGGACTGTCCTTCTATCTTAATAGAACAGCCCGTTATCCCATAACATGATTCATAGATGCATCTTTGCTCAATAATCGATTGTTTCCAGGTACTTCATATAATTTACCACCATAAGGGCAATCTTGAAGGTCAAAGCGTCGTCAAATACCCGGATATCCAGCCCTGTACTCTTCTGCAACTTTTCGATCCTGTATACGAGCGTATTCCTGTGAATAAAAAGCTGCCTGGAGGTCTCTGACACGTTCAAGTTATTCTCGAAGAACTTGTTAATCGTTGTCAAAGTTTCCTCATCCATATCATAGGGCACGTTGCTCCCGAATATTTCATCAATGAAAATCCTACACAGGTTTACCGGAAGCTGATAGATCAAACGGCCGATTCCCAGCCTGTTATAGGCGACCACATTTTTCTCCGCATAGAAGATTTTTCCCACGTCCATGGCCATTTTAGCTTCCTTATAGGACTTGGATACCTCCCGCAGCTCGCCTACCATGGTACCGTAGGCTACGCATACATTCATCATGGCCTCACTGTTCATCATATCCACGATCATATCCGCAGTCTTTTCTACCGTCTCCATGTCGTCAAGCCTGTCCAGGGCTTTGATGAGGATAATATTCTTCTCATCCACCGCAGTGATATAATCGCCGTTCTGGCTGCTGAATAGGCTCTTGAGCATCTCCATGGCGCTGTTATCCTTCTCGATCCTGGTCTCGATCAGATAGACGATTCTCGGACACTCCACCTCAATGTGAAGCTTCTGAGCCCGGTTGTATATATCCACGAGGAGCAGATTATCCAAAATCAGATTTTGGAAGAAGCTATTGCGGTCAAAACGCTCTTTATAAGCTACGATCAGGTTCTGGATAGAACTGACAGCGATCTTTCCCACCATATAGACGTCCTCGTTCTGGCCTTGCGCCACCAGAATATAGGCCGCTTCCCCCTCGTCCAGGATCTTCAGAAGATGCCGTCCCCCCACCACCTGGCTGTCCGCCGGTGAAGATGCAAAATTTTCAATGATGTCTCTGGAAATATCGATGTCTTCTGTAGTGGATGCTACCTTTAGCCCTTCCAGATCATAAATACCCAATTCTACTTTTGTGATCATCCGCAGTTCATCGATACTGTTCTGCATTATCTGATTGGAAATCATTTCTCCTCACGTCCTTTCCCGTTTGTAACAGATCAGACCTGCATGAACTGTTACGTTTGTTTAACTATATAGCATGTCTGCAGATTTGGCAAGTTAAAAAAGGGAAGATGCAAAGCATCTTCCCTCTTATTCTTTCCCTGATTAGTTGGTGATAATCTGCTCTGTCTCTTTATTGAATACGTGAATCTTCTCCACATCAAATGCAAACTTCACAGTATCGCCAGGTCTTGCGGTGGTGCGGGGATCCACTCTCGCAGTGATCGGGAACTCAGCCAGATCAAAATACAGGAACACTTCTGCGCCGAGCAGCTCGTATACCCTTACGCTGGATTCGAATACGCACTTCGCTGTCTCAATAAACATCTGAGAATCATATACATCCTCAGGACGGATACCAAAGGTAACGGTCTTTCCAGCATAACCGCCCTCAATGAGCTTTTTGGATTTAGCCGGAGGCAACGGGATAGACTTACCGGCCACTTTCAGGGAAGCAACATCCCCGCTCACCTCTACCACAGCATCCAGGAAGTTCATCTGAGGAGATCCCATGAACCCTGCAACGAACAGGTTCTGAGGCTTGTCATACAGATTCTGAGGCGTATCTACCTGCTGGATCACGCCGTCCTTCATAACGACGATCCTGGTTCCCAGCGTCATAGCTTCCGTCTGGTCATGTGTTACATAGATGATGGTGGTTCCAAGTCTCTGATGCAGCTTGGCAATCTCAATACGCATCTGTACACGCAACTTGGCATCCAGGTTGGACAGAGGCTCATCCATCAGGAACACCTTAGGATTACGAACGATAGCACGGCCCATGGCAACACGCTGTCTCTGACCACCGGAGAGAGCCTTCGGTTTTCTGTCAAGGAGGGGCGTTAAGTCAAGGATCTTAGCCGCTTCCTTAACCATCTTATCGATTTCATCCTTCGGCACTTTTCTCAACTTCAGGCCGAAAGCCATATTATCATATACGGACATGTGAGGATACAGAGCGTAGTTCTGGAATACCATAGCGATATCCCTGTCCTTGGGCTCCACATCATTAACTACTCTATCGCCGATCTTCAGTTCGCCGGAAGAAATATCCTCCAGGCCGGCAATCATACGCAGGGTCGTGGATTTACCACATCCGGACGGGCCTACAAAGATGATGAACTCCTTATCAGCAATTTCCAGATTAAAGTCTTTAACGGCTTCAAATCCATTGGGATACACTTTGCAGATATTCTTTAATGATAAACTAGCCATTTTTTAGCCTCCCTGATTGATATAATTTTCGTGTTTACAGTTGTTTACCTCAACTGAATCTGGAATAAGTATAACTGAGAAAAAAACTTTTTACCATACCATTAATTCACAAATATTTATCGCGTTGCTGTAAATTTTGCTAAGAAAAATAGAATCTGAATTTAGCCCCTGTCAACTTGTCTAACTTGATTCTTCTTTTCTATACATTTTCACCATTTTCCTGTTCCAACTGTTTTCTCTTCTCCTCTTCTTCCTCCCGGATGAAGGAAAGTGTCTCTAATTCTCCCCCAGAGGGCTCCTCCTCTTCATCAGGTTCAAACCGTTTAAAAATACGTACAAAAAGCATACTGCACACATAGGCGGGAACGGAAAAACCGAACATGATCAAAAAGGGCATAGCCTGGAAGGTCACCAGCAGAAGGACGATCGGCGCCAAGTTAATCAGAAGCAGGAGAATGGTCTTTGGCAGATTCAGGACACTCATAAAAAATGAATTCTTGATCGTATTTTTTACAGAATTTTCAAATCGGGAAAGCACAGGGAACAGGTAAAGCATGGTAAAAAGGTAAATGATGGCTACCACCATGATCAGCACCATCATCACATTCCCAAAGGAAAAGCTGCTGCTGCGCAGAATCATAAAATCTCCGGCCAAAACGAGGCCTGCCAAGAGGCTTATTAGCCACAGGACGGTGGCCTGCCGGAAATTTTCCTTGAAGGATTTGAAATATCCCCTCACGATGTAGCATTCCTCACCCTTCACCATCTTGATGGTCATATAATATAACGCACATATCGCATCCCCGGCAGTTATGATGGGGATACACAGCAATAAGGTAATCACGTTCAGAATCATCAGGTCAGCCATTTTGGACAGGAACTGCATAAGCGGGCTGTCCAGATTAAAAAATCTTCCCATTTGTAATCTCCCGATTCATTAAATTTGGCCGCTGCGTCCTACAGTGAGCGCCTCACTGTGAAAACCGCGCGGCCATTATAGCTATCATACTACGCACTTTCCGTACATGCAAATAAAATATTTATTAAAATGCATACTGCTGCGTTTGATCCCGCCAAGGCCCTTTCTGGAAAGAGCCCTGATGGGATCAATACCTTTACGACTTAACTGCTGTGCGCAGCACCCAT
>CANSTU010000045.1 GCA_947650005.1 uncultured Lachnospiraceae bacterium | reverse complement strand
CGCATAAGAATCAGGGAATAGCCAAGTTCGTAGAACTTGGCTATATGCTCCCGTCTGCGTGCATTAGCACGCATAAGAATCAGGGAATAGCCAAGTTCGTAGAACTTGGCTATATGCTCCCGTCCGCGTGCATTAGCACGCATATAAATCAGGGAAGAAACAAGTTCTAATAGAACTTGTTTCTATGCTCCCGTCTGCGTGCGTTCAGCCCTTTACGGGAACGCCGTCCACAAAGACGTGGCGGATGCTGCCCTCCAGAGAAAAAGGATTGCCAGCGCATAGCACCAGATCCGCGTCCTTGCCGGGTTCCAGAGAGCCTACGCGGTCCGCAATGCCCAGATGGAGGGCGGGATGGATGGTGACAGCCCGCAGTGCGTCGTATTCCGATAGCCCGGCTTTCATGGCAAGGCCGGCGCATAGCGTCAGATACTGTTGAGGGATGACGGGTGCATCTGTGATGATGGACACCTGACATCCGGCTTTGGCCAGCACGGCTGGCGTGTCCCAGCTGCGGTTCTGAAGTTCGAACTTAGAAGGATGGGTCAAAGTGGGGCCGACGGCCAGGGGAACTCCTTCGGCGGCCAGTTCTTCCGGAATGAGGTGGCCCTCCGTTACGTGTTCCAGAGTGATGGAAAGCCCGTATTCCTTGGCGATACGCAAGGCGGTAAAGAGATCGTTGGCCTGATGGGCATGGGCCTTGAGCGGCAGTTTTCCTTCCAGAACGGGCAGGAGGGCTTCGCTTTTGGCATCATAAGCCGGCATTTTCTCCGGATCGCCTGCGGCAGCCTTCTTTTTATCCCGGTACTGCTGTGCCTTGGATAGGGCTTCCCGGATGAGGGAGGCGTTGGTCATGCGGCTGGTGATGCCCTTTTTCTCATAGCAACGTTTGGGATTTTCACCGAAAGCGCATTTCATGGCTGCGGGCGCGGCGACGATCATACGATCCACCCGTTTTCCTACGGTTTTTATGGCAATGAATGTGCCGCCTATGGCGTTGGAGCTGCCTGGGCCGGTGCCGATACAGGTCACACCCGCTTTGGCTGCTTCGTGGAAAGCCGGGTCAAAGGGATTGATCCCGTCCTCGGCCCGAAGCTGAGGGGTGACGGGGTCGTTGTATTCATTATAGTCCTGCCCTTCATAGCCGATTCCGCAGCCGTCGAGTCCGGTATGGCAGTGGGCGTCTATAAAACCAGGGTAGACATGAAGACCTGCGGCGTCAATCACCTGGCATCCCTCAGGCGGCAGGATGTCTGGGGCGATGGCAGAGATTTTACCGTCCACAAGAAGGATATCGGCAGAAAAGGGCTGTTCGGTGACGGCCGTATGCAGGATCCCGTTTTTTATCAAATAGTTCATGATGGCTTCCTTTCTGTGCAGAGGCACGCTTGGCTGGATTGATTCCTAATAAAAAAGGAAGGATTTCCCGCATTGATTATACTGTATTGCCAAGGGAAATGCAATTGGAAAGCACGCAGGAGCGGGATAAACGCATGAATGCTTCAGCGGCTCCGAAGACTCCTGCCCCCATCTGACGGATACAGGGAACAGCCGATTGGGAGGCTTCGGAGCCGTTCCCGGAGCGAGATCGGCCAACGCATTACGTAACGGCAGAGTGAGGAGAGCACTTTCATGCCCGGAGCGCTTGATAGCCCTCTTTATGAAGGATTTCTTCCAGCATGTTCCCGATATGAATATCGTTGTCAATGATTGCGATGGTTTTCATCAAGAGTCCTTTCTTCGTATAACAAGCAAGAGATAACAGCTCACGTGTATGTCAGGCGCCTGGCCGGTTGGGTCTTAGAAGAATGGCTGGTGCGTACATGAATTGCTTTAGGGAAAGAGGCGTGTTTTCATCATAACAAAGGCCTGGGGGATTGACAAGGCCACATTTGGGGCTGGAACATACCGTTTTCGCTTGCGCGCGGCTAGGGGGGCCTGGCCAGGAGCTGAAACGTTCATGTGCTTGTCCTATGGGAACGGGTACGTGCATTTCCTATGGGAATAAAAATGCAGGAGCTTGAGCATATTACTGAAAAAGGTAGCGATCTTTTTGCAATCAGGAATTCGTGTGGAAAGCGCCAGAGGTATTTTCCTGTACAAGAGTCCCTTGATTTTAAAGCTGTCCATCGGCAGAAGAATGGCAGTTCGCGAGATTTGTATGCCCGCTAGAGCGGACAGATGGGAGTTTGCAGGAAACGGGAATGCCTTCCGCGTGATTTGGTATGCCTACTAAAGCAGGCGGAGGGGAGTTGACGCAAGAAATGGGCCTTCGGGCTTATTTCTCACATCCAGATTTGTGATGAAGGCGGCCGAAATCTAAATTGCAGATAGCGAAATCGCCTGCGCAAAGTGCGTATTGCAAAGCCGTAGAGGACGCAACATGGAGGTTTGTATGAGGAAATCAATCTGGCAGGAGGAAAATCATATGCCCGAAAGGGGCGCACTGGCTGGAAATGTCTGTGTGGATACGGCAGTAATTGGCGGAGGGATGGCGGGCATTTTGACCGCTTTTTATTTGCAGCGCTCTGGAGTGGAGACGATTGTCCTGGAGGCGGAACGCGTTGGGAGCGGACAAACGGGACATACGACAGCAAAGGTCACAGCGCAGCATGGCGCAGTCTATGACAGGCTGCTTGGGGAAATCGGGGAAGGACGTTCGGCTGCATATGCCGAGGCGAACCGCAGGGCCGTGGAGGAATATGGCAGGCTGATCCGGGAGGAACGGATTGTCTGCGGGTGGCGGGAATGCAGCGCATACTGCTATTCCACCCAGAATCGGGAGCGGATGGAGAAGGAAGCACGGGCGGAAAGGCAACTGGGATTTGCCTCCTCTTTTACCCTGGAGACGGAGCTTCCCTTTCCGATAGAGGGGGCGGTGAAAATGGAAGGGCAGGCCTGTTTTTCCCCTCTCCGTTTCCTGAAGGCCCTTTCCGAAGGACTGACCGTTTACGAGAATTCCCGAGTCCTACGTGTAGAAAAACGGACGGAAGGTGGGACGATGTTATATACGCAGGAGGGCTGCGTCCAGGCAAAACGGGTGGTGTTTGCCACCCATTTTCCATTGCTGAAATGGCCGGGATATTTTTTTGCCAGAATGCACCAGGAGCGGAGTTATGTGCTGGCCGTGGCGGGAGCGGGCGGCATGGAAGGGATGTATATCGGTGTGGAAGAAGGGGGACTATCCTTTCGCGGCCTGGAGGGGGATGGCGGCGACCTGATCTTGTTGGGGGGATGCGGGCACAGGACAGGAGGAAATGAGGGTGGAAGGTATGCGCGGCTTGCCGCAAAGGCGGAGCGTTTCTGGCCGGGCTGTGTGGAAAGGGCCAGATGGTCTGCTCAGGATTGCATGTCTTTGGACGGCGTTCCCTATATCGGCCGCTTCTCCCAGGGACAGCCTTCCTGGTATGTGGCCACTGGATTCGGGAAATGGGGAATGAGCCACTCCATGGTTTCAGCCCTTCTGATACGGGATTTGATCCTGGAACAGGAAAATACTTGGGAGCAGGTTTTCTCCCCGTCCCGTTTTGCCAGCCAGGACGTGGGCGGGCTGGTGAAAAATGCGGGATGCTCCGTCAAAGGACTCGTGGGAAAGGCCAGAAGGGAAAGGGAAATCCACCCGGAAGAGTTAATGGCCGGAGAGGGAAAGATTCTCCGATATGGAGATGGACCGGTGGGAGTTTGCAGGGACGAAGAAGGAAAGCTTCACCTGGTATCGGCCCGTTGCCCCCATATGGGATGTGAACTGGTCTGGAATCCAGACGAAATGAGCTGGGATTGTCCCTGCCATGGCTCCAGGTTCGGGTATGACGGAAGGGTGCTGGACGGGCCGGCACAGATTGGGATTGGATTGGAATGGAGATGAACGAAAGCGTGTTTTGGATGGCTTTCCACAGGCGGCCGGATTCGGACAGGGATGCCGCAGGGATTAACGTAACCGCAGGGCTGTCCATGTGTCTGTCCTGCTTATAGACGTGTTGTCATAGACGACTTTGGTGTTGAAGAAAGTAATAGGTTGTTTTATAATGAATCCGTATCAACTTGGATCCCAGAGAATGCCCGCAAAAGCGGATTGCTGGGAGAAAAGTTGAGAGAAAAGCGCTTCAGCCGCTTTGATTTGAGTATGTGGCGTACATGCAGAAGAAAGATCGTGTGAAATCTTCGATTTCACGATCTTGATTTATCTGTCTGCTTCAGCAGGCAGATGGGAATTAGATTGAAAAATGTCTGTTCAGTCATTTTTTAACTATGAATTTGTGCCGCAGGGGCCCAAATTGAATCACAGATTAAGAAATCGTATGAACGATTTCTCATCGCTCTGCCGCACAGGACGCGGCATGAAAGGATTAACATGGAGAATTTTAGACCGGCAATTTTATTTCAGGACGGATGCGTTCTGCAGCGCAGAAAGCCCATAACCGTATGGGGGGCGGGACCGGAAGGGGAACAGGTCGCCGTATCCCTGGCTGGGAAAAGGACATGCTGTGTGGTGAGAGACGGAAGATGGGAGTGCATACTTCCGGCCATGGAAGCGGACAGAGGGCTGGAGATGACTTTGTCCTGCGGAGAGGAAGAATATAGGGTACGCGACGTTTCCGTGGGGGAGGTCTGGATTGCGGGAGGCCAATCCAACATGGAATATTTTCTGCGTTATGATTCCAGATGGGAGGATACCCAGAGCCTTCCTGTAAACGGGGATATCCGTATGTTCAATGTGCCCCGCCTAACCTACCCTGAACAGCCTAAGGACGTGTCGGACAGCGGATATTGGTTCAGGGAAGGCGAGCGCGCCTGGGAGACCTTTTCTGCGCCAGGATACGCCTTTGCCCGGGAAATTCAGCCCGTATTGGGAGTGCCGGTGGGGATCATCGGCTGTAACTGGGGCGGGACGAGCGCCTCAACCTGGATGGACGAGCGATACATGGAAGAAGAGCCGCTGAACGTTTACTTAAAGGATTATGAGGAAGCTGTGGCGGGAAAGGATCCGGAGGAACTGATCCGGCTGGAAAAGGAAGCCTATGCGGTGGAGGACGATCCGGAACGCCAGAGGGCCTGGGCAGGGGTGATGATCGGCATCGACCTGAAGGAGCAGGAGGAATGGATCGCCAGGAGCGCAGGGGAGGCGGAAAATCCTGTGGGCCCGTATCACACAGCCAGGCCTGGAAGGCTGTACCATCAGATGCTTGAGAAGATCATCCCCTATGGAATGCAGGGCGTGCTGTGGTATCAGGGGGAATCGGACGAGAATCACGCGGAGATCTATGATAAACTGTTTTCAGCCATGATCCGCTGTTTCAGGGACAGCTTTGGCCAGGAGCTGCCGTTTGTGTTCGTACAGCTGGCTCCCTTCGGAAGATGGCTGGAGGCAAGCGGGGAGAAATACCCCGAGCTGCGCCGTAGGCAGGAGGCGGTGAGCAAAACGGTGCCGGGCGTACATATGGTATCCATTATGGATCTGGGCATGTATGAGGATATCCACCCCAAGCAGAAGATGGAGGTGGGAGAACGGCTGGCGCTTTTGGCAAGGGGAAAGGTTTACGGCGAAAATCTGCTGTGCGAATCCCCTGAAGTGATGGGCGGCAAACGCACACAAGAGGGGATTCGGTTATCTTTTGCCAACACAGGAGACGGCCTGTGGGAAAGTAAAGAGGAGCCGGAAGCGGAAGAAGAGGCGGCTGTGCCTTCCGTTTTGACCGGCCCGGAGGAGATGAACGAAGGGTTTGTGATCATCCAGGGCGGAGTGCGTGTGCCTGTGGACGAAGTAGTGTTGGACGGAAATGAAATCCTGTTGCGCGCTTCCGGGCTAAAGGATGCACCCTGCCAGGTCTCCTTTGCACAGGTGCCTTACATAAAGGTGAGAATCTTCAATTCCGCGGATCTGCCCATGAAACCGTTTTCCTGCGAGGTGCGCGGATGAACATTCTGGTGAGCGCTTGCTTGTTGGGCATTCAATGCCGGTATGACGGGACGGGAGGAGCCTGCGAAGCCCTGGCCGGGCTGCGGGATGTCCATCACCTGATCCCGGTTTGCCCGGAGGTGTACGGAGGCCTTCCCACGCCCCGGATTCCGGCGGAGCGCGTGGGCGACCGGGTGGTGACGAAGGACGGAAGAGACGTGACGGAACAATACGAAAAGGGCGCCGGAGAGGTGCTCCGGCTGGCGGCGTATTTCGGGTGCGAGACAGCGATTCTGAAGGAGAAAAGCCCGGCCTGCGGGTATGGACGCATCCACGACGGGAGTTTTTCCGGCAGGATGACGGACGGAAGCGGCGTGCTGGCGCAGCTTCTAAGGGAGCATGGAATCCGGGTAATCGGCGACACACAGACGGAAGAGATTGCCGGCCTTTCAAACGACCGGACAAGCGGGCGATGAAAGGGCAGGAACGCACCGATGTGCCATGATACTCTCGTTGGGAAACGGAACCGACGCAGCGAACCAGGAAAGGAAGACGGAATGCATATCGACATGGAGAAACTGACGGAAATACTGCGGGAAACCAGGAAATTGATGTTGAATGAAATAGAGGCTTCCCAGGTGAAGGAAAAGGGACGGGCGGACTATGTGACGCAGGTGGATTTTCATGTGCAGGAATTCGTCCAAAACAAGCTGGAGGAGGCTTGGCCGGATATCCAGTTTATGGGAGAGGAAAAGGACAACAGCAGTCTGGATTTCGACGGTTCGGTTTGGATCCTGGATCCGGTGGACGGAACCACAAATCTGATTCACGGCTTTATGCACAGTGCGGTTTCCCTGGGACTGTGCGAGCGGGGAGAAGTGGTGTGCGGGGCTATTTACCAGCCTTATACGGATGAAATGTTCTATGCCGCAAGGGGAAAAGGGGCCTATCTAAACGGAAAAAGGATTCATGTGAGCGATGCCGCGTCTATGGAGGAGAGCCTGATCGCCATAGGAACGACCCCTTATGAACGCGAATATGCGGATCAGAATTTTGCGCTGTTTAAAAAGATATTCTTGGATTGCCAGGATATCCGGCGAATCGGTTCCGCTGCCATTGAGCTCGCTTTTGTGGCCTGCGGCCGGTTGGACGCCTTCTTTGAACAGAATCTGAAGCCTTGGGATTTTGCTGCCGGAACGATCCTGATTGAGGAGGCGGGGGGAGTCGTGACTGATTTTTGGGGAAAACGCCCCGTTCCCTGGAAAAACGGAAGCATTATTGGAAGCAACGGTAAGATCGGAGCGGTTTTAGTCGAAAAATATATGGGGGGAATCCGTTAGGACGTCCCTTTGGCGCCGCTTAATGCGGCAGATGAGGAAGAGAAGGGGAAGGCGCGCGCTTTCCTTCTAAAATGCATGCGCTGCCTGGAGCGGCGGAAATGAGGTCGGAATGGGAACGAACGGAAGAAAACGGATTTTATTATTTGTTTGTGCAGGCGTGCTCGCCCTGGCGTGGACGCCGCAGATGAGGATTCAGGCTCAGGAGCCAGCCAGGACGCAGAACAGCCTGGGAGAGCAGGGAGCGGTTTCGCTGCCGGACGGTTTAGAGGTACAGGAACCGGCCTGGTTGCAGAGCGGCTTTGGGACACAGGGTGATCCGGGAGCGCATAATACAGTGAATGCGCAGACAGCCTTGCCGGACGGACCGTATTTGACATCCTGGCAGAATATGGCGGATACTTTCTCGGCGCACTCAGCGGCCTTCTGGCAGATGAAAGAAGCGGAGCTTGCAGCATCCGGCCGGCTTCAGGAGGCCGCTTTTGTGGCGGAAAAGAAGGCGGAAACGGCGGCCGGGGCCGCTGCGCTGCAGGATGCGCTAAACCGTTTGGCAGCTGTCCAGAACGAGGGGGAGGAGACACGGATTGCGGCCAGACAGGAAGTGGAGCGGGCAGCTGAGATTGCCATGGCGCAGTTCGCCGAAAGTTGCGGACAGCTGTTGGCCATGCTGGACGGAGCAGGGAATCCGGACGCCTCTGCGCAGCCTGGAGAAGCGGCGGGGACACAGCCGGCCGGAACCGTGCAGCCGGGGGATGGATCGTCATTGCAGCCGACTGGAACCGGAGCCACACAGCCAGGAGAAGGGGCGCCATCGCAGCCTGACAGCTCCATCCAGCCGGGTGAAGCGCCGGCACGGAATCCGTTTATCCCCGGCACCCTGGTGGGAAAAAAGGTTTCTATCCTGGGCGACAGTATCACAACCTTTTGCGGATACATTCCGGAAGGATATACCTGCTTCTATCCCAGGGAGGAAAGCGACTTAACGGACGTAAACGATACCTGGTGGATGAAGGTGATCAACCGGACGGGAATGCAGCTTCTGGTAAATGGCTCCTATTCGGGCAGCGCGGTTTGCGGAGATTCCCGGGCGGAGAACTCGAGCGCGGGATGCAGTAACCGGCGTCTGGTGGAACTGATGGGTGCGGACGGCACGGTGCCGGATGTGATTTTAGTCTATCTGGGGGCAAATGATTTCTTTCATCCCATGAATTTGGGAAGCTGGTCGGGCCAGGCCACCCACAGGACGGACCATTATATTCTGGATTTTACAGAAGGCTATGAACTGATGCTCCAGAAACTTCAGGCGATCTATCCGGGAACGAAGATTTATTGCATGACGCTGATTGAAGCGAATTCGGAAGACCATCCCCGGGTAAATGCCAACGGGGATACCATTGCGGACTATAACCGCCGGATCAAGGAGATCGCAGGGGCGCATGGGATTCCCGTCATTGACGTGCATGAATGCGGGATGCCTGTGTACGAATTGAACCGCTACACCAGCGACGGAACCCATCCCAACAGAGAGGGCGCGGAAAAAATGGCGGCCTATGTGACGGCTGCTCTATTGGCGGCTAACTGAACGGAGGCAGCCCTATGATCATGAACTATAAGCAGGTCAAGGCAGATGTGCTGGCTATGTACGATTCGTTTCTCTCCCAGGTCGAAAAAGCGAAAGACGGAAAACAGACCACTTATGACGCTGTCCTTAGGAAATTGCAAAAGGATGCGGAAAATATACGGAATGACATTCTGCTTCTTCTGGTGGTCGGCGAGGCGAACAGCGGTAAGTCCACTTTTATTAACGCTTATCTGGGGAAGGAAATCCTTCCTATGGATGCGAAGCAGTGTACGAGTTGTATTGTGGAAATCCGATATGGAAGGAAATATACCCTGAGGGCCGTCTATGCCGATGGGCAGACGAAGCGCCTGGAGGAGGAAAGACAGATCAGGGATTTCCTGGAAAAAAATGCCGCAATCGATGAGAATTATCGGGATATTCCTGTAAGCACGATCAATCAGTTCCTCATCATCCCCAGCAAGGGAAAAAAGATTCCAAACGCGGAAATCAAGGAATTGATGAAAATGATCGAAAAGGATAATATTTATAAGCTGGATCCGCAGGTATATGAACAGAAGGTGCGGCAGTATATTGCCAATAAGGCGCCGCTATGGAAAAAAATCGTCAAGAGAATAGAAATCGCATATCCCTTTAAAGATGAGGAGCTGCGGGGAATTCAGATCGTGGACAGCCCTGGGGTGAACGCTGAGGGCCGTGTGGGCGAGATCACGAGAGAATACATCATCAATGCCAGTGCGGTCATGTTTTTAAAGCCCATCGTCGGCAGCACATTGGAAGCAGTATCCTTTAAGAAATTCCTGGAATCAGCAAGCGTTGCCAGAAATCCGGATGCCATGTTCCTGGTGCTCACAAGGGCGGCGAATGAAACTCCCGACATTGTGGAACGCATCCGGGAGGACGCATACAGGCAGTTTCCCAACATCAATAGAAAGCAGATCCTCCATTTGGACAGCAAGGTGGAGCTGTTTAGAAATAAATTTAAAGAAATGGGGGAGGAAGAGCTTCGCTCCTATATAGATCGGCAGATTGCGGAGGAAAAGTTCGACGCCTTCTTGGAGGCTCCCTGGTACCGCGCCCGTTTCAACAGGGAATCCTACTTGGAAAAGCTGGCGTCTCTATCCAATTTCGATGAGATGGATCGGGCATTAAACCAGTTTGCCCGCCGGGCGCAGTACATCCTTTTGAGCCAGCTTTTGGGCGGGATGATCCTCGTCCTGAATAAAATCAGGGCAGAGCAGGAGGAGGATGTAAAGCATTACAGGCAGAAGGCGAAGAATCCGATAGAACTGGCCTCCAAGCTGGAAAGCGCGGAGGAAGGGCTGAGAGAACTCCAGAAAAAGATCAATGTTACGCTCAAGGATATCACAGGCAAATATCAGGATGAGAACGGCGTAATCAGGCGGCGGGCGGATAAGGAGCTGAAATCTTACAAGATGGAAATCGCCAGAATCTGGCCGGGCTCTTCCCGCAGCATTGATGAACTGGAGAAGGCTACCTTTGGCAGAATCCAGATGCTAGCCAAATTTGAGGAGGAGATGCAAAAAAACATAGTGGCTGAGTGCGATGAGGCGCTGGTCGCATTCAGCCAAAAGGACGAGCTGAACTATACTGCTTTAAAACCGGATCTCACGCCTGAGATGATCGACAAGATCAAGGCAGAACACAGAAGCGAGGCGGAGCATGCCTACCAATCCGGTCTCTGTTTCAAGGAGACTCGCAGGAAGCTGGATCAATCCCTGTATTTCAACCTGGTCAAAACGGATATCCTGAAGAGGGTTGATGCCATCTGGAAAGACCAGGTCAAGGCGTTACTGGATTATGTGGCGGAAGTAACGGACGCTTACCGTGGGGAACTGAATCAAAATGCTTCCCTGCAGAAAGAGCGGTATAAGCAGATATTGGAGGACAAGGCGACCGCGGAAGAAATGCAGGCAAAAATTGTGGAGATGGAGGAGACGATAAAAGCAGCGCAGCTCCTTGTGGCCCAGCTCAAGGGGATGAAGGGCGGCATCGACAGGAACGTGTGGGACAAGGTTCAACATTAAGAATTTCAATCTTTCTGAATTTGTCCGCGCGCGAAAGATTCTCGCGAATGCAAAACCGTCTGGCGGAGAAGTGAACGCAAAAAGGAGAGGGAAATGGACAGGGATTTGGCAAAAATGAATGAAATTCTAAGCACCCAGATGGACGGTTTTATCCGTGCTATGGCGCCTTATCTGTCTGCTTCTGAGGATGCTGAGGGCTTGGTGGATAGAAATTCGGCGGAATATCTGCGCAATCTTACCTTCCTGCGTTTGGCCAGCTGTACCATGGAGGATATGGAAGATCCGGCCGCTTTTCTCCAGGGAAAATTTGAAAAGCTGTTTACGGCTCTCCATCCGCTTGGCAGTCCGATCGTCTATGGAATTGTCAGTCGCGGAGGGAAGGCCAGTCTCGTCATCGGTGTAAACGCTTCCGTGAGCGGAGCCATCGTGAAGCCAGTACTGCAAGGCCTGCTTGCGGGAATGGAGCTGGAGGAATGCGCCTTTGATTTTTCTGCCTCGCTGGGGAGAGAGGGAAGGGGCGGTTTTCTCTGCGCCGTCCCTGTCCTGAAAACGGATGAGGGAAAACAGAAATTCGATCTGTCAGCGCTGATGAGAAGCCTGAACGGGGAAGCATATACGATTCTCTTTTATGCCAAACCAGTCCCTGCAAAGCTTGCCCAGGAGAAATATACGGCGGTCCTGCGGATCAGGGACGTGTGTGCAGCAGTGGGAAAGAGAAATATTTCTGCGCAGAAGGCCACGAACCAGACCAGAACAGTGACGAAGAACGCTACCCGCCGCGGGCTGGTGCAAGAGGCGCTGGGCCAGATCGTCAGGGATCAAAAGGTGGATGGCCGTGCGCTGATTGACGCCGTCATTGATGGAGGAAATCTTAGTTACTCGATCAGCGATGCAGAAACCCTGAAAAGCCTGACGACAGGAATTTCCTACGATATGCACAACGGAATGGCCCTGGAAATGGCGGGATTGTGTGACAGGGCCATAGAACGCCTGAAATTTGGACAGGGTACGGGCCTTTGGAGCGTTGCGATTTCCTATGCCGCCTGCGGCGCTGCCTGTGATATTCTGGAAGCCTGCATTTGCGGCGAACTGGCAAGACCTACGGCGGATCTCCTCCCTTTGCGCAGGATTCCCTACCGCCTGGAAGACGGCCAGAGCGTCTATCTTCCGAACGATTCGGAAGATAATCCCCTTTTGACCCCGCTCACCTCCGCTGAACTGGGTATGGTGTGTACGCCTCCTGCGGACATTGTCCCGGATTTCGCGCGCAAGAGGGGAAAAGCCTATCCCCTGATCCCCCTTGGCGGAGGCATTGAGATCGGCAAGGTAATGGACGGATACAGACCTTTGCCCAACATGGCCTTTGCGCTGAGCGAGGAGGATTTGAATCGGCATACCTTCCTGTGCGGCATTACGGGCAGCGGTAAAACGACGACAGTGAAGGGGATTTTAGCAAGCTGTAATAAGCCTTTTTGGGTGATCGAATCCGCCAAGAAGGAATACCGGAATCTGTCCCTGCCGGACGGACAGTCGCTGTGTGTCTATACCATGGGAAAGCCGGAAATCAACTGTCTACAGTTTAACCCTTTCTATGTCCAGCGCGGCGTGAGCCTGCAGACGCATATTGACTATTTAAAGGATCTGTTCAACGCTTCCTTTTCTTTCTATGGCCCCATGACCTATATTTTGGAGAAGTGCCTCCATAACATCTATCAGAAAAAGGGATGGAACCAGACGCTGGGATATCACCCCTATTTGATCAACCTGAAAAGCGCCACGGATGTTTTTGATTCCGAATATATGCGCAGACGCTATGAAATGGAATCCAGCTGTTTTCTTTTCCCCACCATGCAGGATCTCAAGGATGAAGTGAAGCGCTATATTGAGAACGAGATGAAATATGAGGGAGACGTGGGGAGTAACATCAAGGCTGCCATTCTGGCCCGCCTGGAGAGCCTTTGCGTAGGCTCCAAGGGATATATGTTCAATACCCGCAGATGCATGGACATGGATAGCCTGATGGAACAGAAAGCAGTGTTTGAACTGGAAGGGCTGGCGGACGATGCCGACAAGGCGTTCTGCGTGGGCCTGCTGATCATTTTCATCAACGAATTCCGCCAGGTCTATCAGGATGAGCATGCGAATGAAAAGTCAGGGCTGCGACACCTTCTCGTCATAGAGGAGGCCCACAGGCTTTTAAAGAATATGGAAACGGAACGGGTCTCTGAAAATATGGGAAATCCCAAGGGCAAGGCGGTAGAACACTTTACCAATATGCTCGCGGAAATGCGTTCCTATGGTCAGGGTGTCATAATAGCAGAGCAGATTCCGTGCAAGCTGGCCCCTGACGCGATTAAAAATTCCTCCAATAAGATTATTCAAAGGCTCGTATCCGCCGATGACCAGAGGCTGGCGGCCAATGCCATTGGGATGAAAGAGGAGGAGGCCGTTTATTTGGGAAGCCTAAAAAAATGGGAGGCGTTGTGCCATAAAGAGGGGATGAGCCTTCCAGTTCATGTGGCGGTTCATCCTGTGGAAGATCAGCATGTCTCCGACAGCGACCTGATCGCAGGGGCGATGGACGCTATTTTTGCAAAGATTAACGACCGTATGACCTGCGAGAAATTAGGGAAGATTCAGGATTCCGTGAGCCTGAAGCTTCTAAATACCCTTTTGGCCCTGGATGAGGGCGCCATAGAAAAGGCTGTTAAAAGAAGCAAAGAGCAGATGGAACGGGAATTGGAGCGGGCGGATGTTTCTCTGCTGCCTGGAAAGGCCTCTGAGCTGTTCGGAAATATCCTGGCCGATTGGCTGCTTTCCCTGCTGTGCGGCAGCATTTACGGCTTCGGTTCCCTGGCCGATGACGAGTTGTATGAAGCCGTCCATCGGCTCTGCGTCACGGGACGGACGGAATATGTAAAGCCGGTGAAGGAGAAATTGTCCAGCCTCTATGGGCGGGATACTGGGAACCATTGCAAACTCATCCTTTGCGAACTGTTGAAGAACAGGTATTCGTCTGTAGTGAATCTGGAAGCGAGCATACGGGCATACTTTTTTGAGGTTCCTGCTTCCCTGGTGAATGAAATCGGCATGAGAATCAAAGGGGGGGACGAATGATGTTTCAGGCTGTGGGTGAAATTGCAGGAAAGGCCGCCGTGGCGATAGGGGAGGCGGCTGAAAGGATGGCGGAAGCGTCTGTGAAAGCTGCGGAAGGGGCAGCCGAGACGGCTGAGGTATGCGCCAAGGCCGCGGAAGGTGCAGCGCAGACAACGGAGATTTTGGCCGAGGCCGCGGAAGGTGCAGCGCAGACAACGGAGATTTCGGCCGAGGCTGCGGAAGGTGCAGCGCAGACAACGGAGATTTCGGCCGAGGCTGCGGAAGGTACAGTGCAGACAACAGAGATTTCGGCCAAGGAGGCGGATGCTGCAAAAGAGACGGGCACAGTTGTTCTGGAGCCGGATATGGCCCTTATCAGGGAAAGTTCCCTGAAGGCTCTGCAGGCTGCCAACGCAGAGAGACTAAGCAGCCCAGTTGAAGGGGAGGCTGCGGCTGAAATTGTAGAAAAGGAAGCCGCAGAAAACGCAGGACTGAGCGAAGAACAAAAAGCCCTTATTCTGGAGGAGACGGGCTGGCCCCAGGAAATTGTGGACTGCATAGAGAGTATGGAACAATATGAGGTCTATAAAAACGCGGATTTGGAATATGCCCTCATCGATGGGCGCCCCTGTCTGGTGAAGAAGATTGACTGGGACTATGTAGATCCCGATTCCGGGTTGACGAACCGCGAGCTGGTGGAGAGAAAACGCGTACCCATCGATGCCAAAACCGGTGAAAAGATCGAACTGCACCACATGGGACAGGAATTTGACAGTCCCTTTGCGGAACTGTGCGAAAACAGCGAACACGGCGATGGGAAGGACGGAATCCTTCACGATAAAGGGATCGAGAGCTGGAGAAGGAATAAGGAGTGCCAGGCACAATACCGCGCCCAGCGCATCAGCCACTGGAAGACGCGGGCAGCCTCGCCAAACGCGTGAATGGTTTGCCGCCCCCTGCCTTCCTGCAGACCGGTATGGGGCAAAAAACCCTTCCTGCGTTTGGCGCAGCGGATGGAGGAGATTCCGAAGAGGGAGCTGCTAAAGCAGCAGAATGGGAGGAATTATGACGATTGAAGAGTTTCTATCGGAAAATGAGGTGGACCGGGGAGCGTATCCTGTGGACGTCAAGATGCTGGAAGCGGCGGAGCGGGCGGTAAATGTAAAATTTGGGGAGGCCCTGACGGAATATCTGCTCAGATACGGATATCTGGCCTATGAATCCGTGGAATTGTACGGTATGAATGCCCGCCTGGGGCTGGATTCCAATTTGGTGAAACAGACTCTTTACCTGCACAAATATTTTCCCAAAACAAGGGGCTGCGTGGCATTGGAGAATCAGGGCGAGGGAGACTACTATATCGTTAACGGGGAAGATGAGGTTTTGGAATACGACACGGGCTTAAAGGAACTGACCCACACGAACCTAACGCTGTTTGCCTATATCCTGCAGCGCTTTGAGGAAGCGAAGGAAGAAGATTCCGTTTGAGAAACCGCAGCCCTGTTTTGCGCAATTTATGCAAAACAGGGCTGCGATGTATTGTGAGCTGAAAATTCATCTATGCTTCAGCATATCAAAGGGAACGCCGTATTCAGCGATATTCTTTCATATAATCCCCATGTGCCTCGATGAGTTCATCGCACAGTGACACGATTTCGTCGGTGGACAGCTGGGCGGCGGTGCGGGGATCCAGCATGGCGGCTTGATAGATGTTCTCACGCTTCTTGGTAACCGCGGCTTCTATGGTCATGAGCTGCGTGTTGATATTGGTCATGTTCATGGCGGCCAGCTGTACCGGAAGACGTCCGATCTGGCAGGGATGTACGCCCATGTTGTCGATCAAGCAGGGAACCTCCACGCAGGCATCGGAAGGCAGATTGGAAATCAGGCCGTTGTTGATCACGTTTCCGCCGATCTTATAGGGAATGCCCGTTACGACGGCCTCCATAATATAGGAAGCATACTCCTTGGAACGTTCGTGGGTGACCTTTCCATCGTTGAGGATGTCGTTCTTTTCCTTTTCCCATCCCTCGATCTGCTTGATACACCGACGGGGATATTCATCCAGGGGGATGTTATATTGCTCGACCAGTTCCGGACGGTTCGCCTTGATGAACCAAGGGTTGTATTCCGCGTTGTGTTCGCTGGATTCCGTACAGTAGTATCCTAAACGACGAATGTATTCATAGCGGACCATATCAGCGTGCTTTTCCGCGCGGTTCTTTTCCGCGGCTCTCTTTTTAATTTCGGGATAAAGGTCATTGCCGTCTTTATCGTAGAGCTCCAGAAGCCAGGCCATATGGTTGATGCCGGCAATGGTTTCTCTGCGTCCTTCCAGACGGTCTTCCATGCCAAGATCCTTCAGAAGGTGTTCGGAGCAGACCTGTACACTGTGACAGAGGCCCACTGTTTTTACGTTCGTATAACGCTGCATATAGCCGGACAACATGGCCATGGGATTGGTATAATTCAAGAACAGGGCGTTGGGGCAGACCTGTTCCATGTCATCGGCGAAATCGCGCATCACAGGAATGGTGCGCAGAGCCCGCATGATTCCCCCGATTCCCAGAGTGTCTCCGATGGTCTGGCGCAGGCCGTATTTCTTGGGCACCTCGAAATCGGTGATGGTGCAGGGATCGTACAGCCCAACCTGAATCGCATTAACTACAAAGTCGGCGCCCCGAAGAGCTTCTTTGCGGTTATCCTCTCCCAGGTAGGTCTTGATAACGGCCCTTCCTTCATTAGTGTTTTTGTTGATGGCGCTGAGAATGATCTCCGATTCCGAAAGGCGCTTCGGATCGATGTCATAGAGCGCGATCTCGCTGTCGCGCAGGGCGGGAGTGCACATGCAGTCGCCCAGTACGTTTCTGGCAAATACGGTGCTGCCGGCCCCCATAAATGTGATTTTTGCCATATTCCCCTCGCTTTCTGCCGCCTTCTGACGGCATTGCCTCCTTATGTACAGCGTCGGACGCACGGATATGCGATTTGCACCCAGGCCAGCCCGAGCCGTGCAGGATTTTCCATTTTGACTACTTTATATTATAGAATAGACAGGCCAATTCAGATAGGGGTTTTGTTTCTAAAATATAGGAGAAATGTTGTATATTCTGAAGGGGATATGGAGAACGCTATTCTTGTGGTTTCCAGCTATTTCAGTCAAGGCACTACGGCTGCCGACAAGATGATGAAAGCGCTGGGAGCGGAGCGCGCAGCCGGACACAAATCATCTTTTCATGCATTAGGAGGACCATAACCGCAGGAATCAGAGCAATGATTCATTTTTTACGGAGTTTTAAAGTGATATTTTTCCTTTCGGCTATGTCTTGTAGATATTTTGTTACAAGTGCAGATTTTTCTTTCAACCCCATATCGTTAAAATCTTCATCTGCTTCAAGTTGTTGAATTACGCTTTGAAGCTCATCTATGTTTAAAAGGTTGACAGCTACAGAGAATAGCGTTTTCTTACGTCCATCATTAAAATTTGACAAAAGAAAATCTAAAATCCGGCGTTTTTCTTTCTGCTCAGCATTGTAGGCAGAAAGCCCTATGCGCTTGAATCTTTCTATATCGGACATTTGATTCATATGTGTTATGAAGCTGTCAATATCGTTGATATGTTCATATTTTGGGCAGGGGAAGCTGTCACATTGAAAGCAGTATTCTATGCTGGCGCGTTCCATACTGCATTTTGCAATTCTGCAGGATTGGTTATCAACGCCACAGCCAGAACAATGCCCTGCTAAATTCATTGGACACAAGCAGCAGTTTAGACCACAAAGAGAGAAATATTGATTACTTCGGATAAAGCCTTTCATTATCGGCCTCCCATGTACTTTTTTTATATTTTAGCATACGAATATGAATTGTTCTACCGCAATAACGGCGATAAATATTAATAAAAAAGAAATAAATATTCATAAGACAAACAGGACAATATATCCGATCTCTTACTTTAATTATCGTCGCTTAAAACAAATGTAAAATCCCCCTCAATTTTTGCTTTTATTCCAACCGCTTTAATCGCATAGTTTCCGTAAGCCAGTTTACAATCATTAAGAGGAACATTGTTTTCATCATCGAAAATGGTCTTTAATAAGATGCCATGATCAGTATCAACCAAAACCATCTTAAATTTCCCCTCAAGGACTTCCATATTTGTTGAAAAACTGATAAATGTATCACTTTCAGAAATTGAAAAGGATTGTAGTGTTATAGCGCCAGATAACTTGCCTACACTGATATTCCAATGGTTTTCTCCCAGTGGAAAAATCTGAAATTCAGTAGTCGAATAATAATCTTTTTTACTTGAAATCATTTTTTCATTGTCATATATATTATGTTTTGATAAGTATTGTAAATAAGTGATTAGTACCAAAACGAATGCGAGTGCTATGCCCAAAACAGTGCCTTCACACGCTCGCTTTTTATTCATTTTCATTACCACTCTTTTCCTCCTGTACCATGGAAATGAATTCGTTTAGATATTTCCTTGATATTCTCAAATTTATTTGAATTACGATTGCGGTTGCTATGAGTAAAATAGTAATAAGTTCCATCAAACGCATTATAATATCCGCATCTGGGAAAAGATACGGAAAAGGAAACTGTAAATAAAGAAACACGACAAAAGCAATAACATAAATAAAAAGGCTACTCCATATTCGAATATTTTTTATTTGGTTTAAAATCATTTTCTCCCTAAATTCATTCTGTTCTTTTTCCAAGTGTTCTGTCCGAATAGTTAGTTCATCAATATCTTTTGATTTCAGCAAGTAATCTGTAGTCACATTAAAAACTTGACTTAATGCAACCACACGTTCCAATTCTGGTGACGTTTCTCCTGATTCCCACTTTGATATGGATTGTCTTGATACTCCAATCTTTTCTGCTAACTGTTCCTGTGACAATTTATTATTCTTTCTTAGCTCATATATTTTTTCTGCTAATGTCATGAATATTTTATCCTCGCTTTCAACACTCATTATACGAAAAAACAGGATTGCATACCATAAAGAGTTCTAGACAATTGCGTCAACTACAACGTGCATATATGGTTGCATTCCCTTTTTTCTCTATTTACTCGTTTGAGATTCTCTTTTTATTATATACCCGTTATACTCATTCAAACAAATTATAATCTTCAGATTCATAAGAGCCAAGAGTGGAAGCAGGAATTTCTATCTGTTGTGAGAGCCGTTCTAAGGAACATTAAGCGAAGCGCAATTTAGAGATTTACGGGAGTGGTACAATAGAGTGTAAGAGTTTCCCAAAATAAAAGAGATCAAATTTTAGATAGCAATGGTGCACGATATAACTTTTTTTGATATTATATAACGTGGATAAGGATAGGATTGAGGGACTCGATTTGTATTTTTATTTAGAAGACGATGAATTTCAGTTTATTTGATTGAATAACTAAATTAAGAAAAAAGGGGCAGATAAGCAATGAAAAAGATCTTATTGAGTGTTTTGGTAATGGTATTTGTTTTGATGATAGCGGGATGTGGAAATTCAAACAGTGAAGAAGGACCCATTGGAGCTGATAGCCAAATGGCGGAAAACGCTGAACAGACAGATACAGAGGCAAAAGCAGCATCCGGAAACAAGGATGGGGGAGAAGATTTAGAAGATGAGGCTGTAAAAGAATTGACGATGGAGCTTCTTTTGGAACTGTACGAAAACAAAGGGTTGACCTTAAAAGTAGAAGAGGAAGGTCTGGAGGGGTTTCTTGCATATGGGAATATGAGACTGGTTTCTGGGATGGAAGATTCTTTGACAGGGCTTTACATCTGTGATCTTGCTTATTCGCATACGTTTGAGAATGGGATGACCAGTTCCAGGGATTATGAACTGCAGCTCTCTTACTGGCGTATGGAGACGGCTGAAGAATATGGACATACCGAAAATGAGATTGACTGTATTCGCCTGATGGAAAAGGAATCTCAGGATGCAGTGCTGCTTTATGAGGTGGATGGACGATTTACTCCCACAAATGACTTGCGGGGATTTTTACAGCGGGATTATGGAATAGATCAATATCTCATTTGTGACCTGCCCAGCGGTTTTACATTGGGAGCGTTTCAGACAGATATTGCATTTTATGACGGTTGGCTGCTGGAAGGAGAGGTGGAAGAACCGCCCCATGAAGAATGGGTTTCGGAGGCATGGTATTGTCCCGGCGGTATCGGCAGAGGAGAGACAGCATCTCAGATTTTGAAGTTTGAAAGCGGGGCGCTCACAGATGCCGCTTTGATGATGAATCACACGGAACAACTCGGCGAAGCGCAGATACTGGAAGGCTGTGAAGTTCAGGCTATCTTGGTGGAGTATGCGTTTGATTTGTTTACTGTTTCTGGCTGGGAAGATTATTTGTCACAGCATCCGGAAGAGGAGGTATTGAATTCTCATTACTGGTATGTTTTTCTGGGAAAAGAAGATAGCGAGATTTTTTATGTCCTGTTTTTGAATCAGGAGCATTTTACCAAAGGTGATGTTATCCGCATGGCGCAGTCGGTTCAGTTTACAGAGAGGGCATTTTGATATTGATGAAAGTACCTATGAGTGAATAATAGAAGTTTGTCTGATACACGGGTGTGGAAGCTTTGGATTTGTCAGCAGCATTGCTCCATACTATTTATGGTCTTGCACATATCAATAAAATAAGGCTTGAGTTGGAATTCGCTCCTTCCCTGTTAGGGGAGTTTGTGGAGAAAATCGTAATCCACGAATCGTAATCCCTTGATGGAAAATGTTGGGGAATTTCCGCAGACAAAAAAACGAAATCCAGTATGGGGGGGGGGCGGCAGGGTAGGACTGCCCGATACATAAAGCCCGACCTATCCGGCTGTCAGCCGGATAGGGAACGGCAAAATTTTTTACAATTCGTTTCTTCCTTTATCTCACATGAGCAAATGTCCAGGAAAGGAAACCGTCCAATTTGGGGTCGCTTCATAGCCCGTTCATCTTAACTGCTGACTGGCTCTGCATTCTATTGTGAATCTGCCTGCTTGTCAAGTGGAACAGGTTTTTTGATACCTGGATCTTTGGCATACATCACGATGCAGATAATCGCTAAAACAGTTTCTACAGCTGGTTGTGCGGCAATGACGCCGCCTAACTGCCATAAACGATTCAGAATTATTACAGCTGGGATAAATAAGATCACGTTCCTCATAATCGTAATGAGCAAGGATTTTACTGCTGCTCCTAATGCTTGAAAATAACTGGTTATCATATTGATAACGCCAAGCATTGGCGCCGAAAGCCCCAAAATGCTGATAAAATATCCCGCTTGATGTATAAGCGATTCATCATGGAGAAATATGCTTGCCAGCTTCGTCCCAAATAAACAGAATAGGGCTAAAAAGATTGCTCCCAAAAAGACTCCATAAATTGTCGATGTTTTTATTGCCTGCGTCATACGGTCTTTTTTTCCTGCGCCGTAATAATATCCGATGAGCGGGGCAACTCCTTGTGAAAGGCCAACTGATAGCATGATTGGAACCATATCAACTTTGTAGGCAATTCCATATGACGCAACTGCATTGGAACCATAAATCCCAATAAAGTTGTTGAGAACGATATTGGAAACACTGAGTAAAACGGTAATGAGCGCACCGGGTATCCCGATGCTCACTACGCCGCAGACCATTTTCTTATGTGGCGCAAATCGTTTTATCGAAAGGGACACCAGCTGATTCCCCTTTCTTTCCGCCCCAATCATACAAGCCAAATAATAAATCGTGGAACAGAAGAAGCCAAGGGATGTGGCGAGTGCGGCGCCAGCCGTTCCCCAGCCCAATAATACTATAAAAATAAAATCGAAGACGATATTGACGGTATTTCCAAGAGCCAGCCCGATGGTGCTTTCCTTAATGAAGCCAAGTGAGCGAAAAAGGTGAACGAATCCATTGGAAAGGATAAGAAAGGGCGCTCCGAGAAAAATATATTTCAGATAATCGAAGGTATAAGCTATGTTTTCGGCGTCCGCGCCCGATATTTTTGCGACCGGTTCCATAAAGAGGATTCCAGTGAGCAGAATAATAATCCCTGCAAACACCATTGCGTACAGGCAGAAGTTCAATGTACTTCTGACTTCTTTATTTTTATCTTCCCCTAAGAGCCTGGCAATCACACTATTTCCGCCCATGCCAAAAATAGAAGCAATGGACATAATAATTAAAAGGATTGGCGTACATAGCGTAACCGCAGCGATCATTGCGGGTTCTTTTGTCATAGAAACAAAAAAAGTATCTGCGATGTTATAAATCAGAGTCGTGAGCTGACCCAACATGGCAGGCAATCCCATACGCATAATCGCTCTTGAAATGTTTTCTTCTTCAAATACAGTCGTCATTAAATTTAACCTCCATAATCAGATTCTTGTATTTTCCATCAGTATAAGCTATAATGGGTGGGGAAAATAGGACATATGTCCTGTTTGGAGAGGGAATATATGAAAAGATTCTATGATAAAGCTCTCATTGAAACCTATATGAAGCAAACAAAGCATGAGTCCATCATGAGCGGCTTGCAGGAACATTTATTTGTAGCGCAATACGAAAAAGGCGAATTTGTCAGCATGCCATTGCAGCAGGAATACTTATTCCAGATTATCATTCAAGGTTCTGTAAGTATTTACTTTATTAGGGATGACGGGTCAGTATATTCTCTTGCGCACAGTCAAAAGGGTGACTTACTCGGTGAAATGGAAATTTTCTCGCACCAATCGAGCAATGTCTATGCAGAATCAAATGATGATGTAGTCTGCCTTGCTTTGCCTATCGGAATAAGTAAAAGTGCGCTACTGGAAAACAGCAAGTTTTTGCATCTGATATGTGAATCTTTAACACAAAAAATGGAATCTATCACAACAATCGACGCTGCTCCTGCAAGCTTAAAGCAGCGTGTCTTGACCTACATGAAGTACAAATGCGGCGAGGGAGGGCTAAAAGGCTTGCAGCAGGCTGCATTTCACTTAAATTGCAGCGCTCGCCAACTGCAACGAATCCTTAATCAGTATGAAACGGATGGAATTGTAATTAAAACTGGAAAAGGGGCCTACAAACTTACGATATCTTCCTCTTTTTCATCACAACAGTAGAAACCATCGTCTGCAATATTCTGCGTTGCTTCATGACGCATGAGCATTGTGCAGGGCAGCTATTCTATCCATAAAGTATAGCCTGAGCCGATTGCAGACAGCCGGATTGAATCGCAGGTGGAAGGCTGGATCCACGGTTTTCATCATATTGCCCAACAAAATCCCCTTGATTTTAGAGCCGCCTGTCGGCGGCAGAATGGTGGTTAGGATGGCGGACGTAAAAGAATATTTTCAGGAGATCCGGTCGGGAGATGCGCTGGCCTTCCATTTCTGCGGCTGGGAGAGATGTACGCCGGGACATACCTTTGGTCCGGCAGTGCGGACGCACTTTTTGTTCCACTTCATTCTTTCCGGCAGGGGATATTATGAGCGGGACGGAGTGCGCAGGGAATTAAAGGCGGGACAGGGATTCCTGATCCTTCCCGGGGAATCCACCTGCTACGGCGCGGATAGGAAGGAACCTTGGGAGTACTGCTGGATCGGTTTTGACGGCACGCAGGTGGGAGAAATCTTAAAGGAATGCGGGCTCGGGCGGGACAATCTGATCTATGAGGATCACAGCGGAGGCCTTCTGGGCCGGGAGATGCTGCGTCTGGTGGATTCCTTCAGCCAGCCCGGGGCGAACAGCTATACCCTTCTGGGACAATTGTACCTGAGCCTTTCCCACATGGTACAAAAGCAGCAGGACAGAGGGCCTGTCGTCCGGGAATATGTGAACCGGGCGCTGGAATTTATCCACAACAATTTCAGCTATGAGATCGGAGTGGCGGAGATAGCCCGGGCGGTGGGGATTGACCGGACTTACCTCTATCGGATTTTCAGAAAGGAAGTGGGACAATCTCCCAAGGAATACCTCACCCGCTTCCGTCTGCGTATGGCAGCCGGGATGCTGGTGGATTCCAGGCTTACGGTTACGGAAATTGCCCTTTCTTGCGGTTTTAAGGAAGCCTCCCAGTTCGGAAAGCAGTTCCGGGCAGCCTATGGCTGCTGTGCTTCGCAGTATCGCAGGAACCGGCTGTAGATAGAACGACGGCATATAAAATCGCGCCTGTCCCTCCTCCCGCGCCGAAATGGCCGCAGCCCCATGTCGTCAGGGAAGGGAAGGCTCCATCCTGTTTTTGGGGATGCACTCAGGCCAGACATTCCGATGAGCCCTGGACGCTTTCCAGTCGGGGTGTGTCCCTCCTGGAAAGCAGGTCTCATCTTCATGGCCTGAAAGGCATCCCCAAAAACAGGATGGGGCCTTCCCTTCCCTGGCGGCATGGGGCTGCGGCCATTTCGGCGCGGGAGGAGGGACAGGCGCGATTTTATATGCCGTCGCTTTGAGACGGGTTAGAACGCTCTTACCCCTTGTATTTTGTGGGGGATGTGGAGCGATAAGCGCGGAAGGCTTTGTAAAAGGCGGAGGAGGAGCGGAAGCCGCTGTGATATGCCGCCTCTAAGATGGTCATATGCTCCGTCTCCACCAGCCAAAGCGCCTGCTCCAGGCGAAGGTTGATGATGTAATGCAGGGGAGAGACGCCGAGATATTTTTTAAACATGCGGGAAAAATACTCCGGGGAGTAATTATACTTTTTGGCGAGATCGGCGATGTTCAGTTCTTCGTTCAGATGTTCCGAGATATACTGGATGCACCTGGCCAGGTTAAACAGGGAGGAATTGAATGTTACATCGCTTTTCTGTTCGATTTTGCGCAGGAATTCCAGAGCGAGCATATCCAGAAGGCGCTGGATGCCAAAGATCTGCCAGGCATCCTGAGGGTGAAGGATCTCCTGCCGCAGGCTGTCCAGGAGAAAATAGATTTTGGCCGCATTCGCATCCTGGTTGTCCGTGACCTTGTGGATATTACGGTAGAATACGTTCCAAAGCTGTTCGTTGGATAAAAAAGACGGATAGAAATCGAATAGCTCGTAGGCGATGGAATCCGACAGAAGCTTGTGGATGTTGCGTTTGTCCAGGTTGTTGAAGATCACCACATCGCTGGCGCAAAAGCGCTCCACGCAATCTCCGATCCGCCACTGGGCGCATCCTTCGGTGAAGCGCAGGATGCGCAGGGTGGGGGAGACGAAGTTGTAGATTTCGCAGCGGGTCTTGTGTACGGTGGAATAACCGATCACGTATTTCTGCCGGTCTCTTATAACGATATCAAAAACAGTGGATGTATTCATGACACCTCTTGGCCTGCTGCGGTAAATAAAACAAAAAAAGACTTTTTAACAGGCAGGCTTCATAAGGATGGGGATTCGTATGGAATGCGGATACAGATTTATCATAGCTTTTTTGAGCGGTATTGTAAAGCCGAGAGATGAAATTATCCCGAAAAATAGAAAGGGCAATCTGTGGCTATAAATTTGGCCGATGATATGGATGGAGAAAAATAGCCGGAAAGAGGGCCTCATCGGGGGTGTAGGGATCCGGACAATAGATATGTAGAAGCGTCGAGGGAACCAAAAAACAGAACTTGTCAGTTACAAGCCGGGAGCGTATGCATTTTGCCGCCCGGCTTTTGGTATTCCTTCCCTAAAACAGGTCAAAAAGGTGGAAAGGTAGAACGGTTTGGTTGGTATGCACAGCAACGAGATGATGATAAAATAATTATTAGTACAGAATCACGGTTGTTGAAGGAATGGAGGGGTTGGGGATGCGGATCGGGACGTTTCATCAGACGGCTTTTGTAACCAAAGACAACAGGGTAAAATGCCACATTTGTGTATTGGACTGGGATGGGTGTAATCCCTATTTCCTGTCGGCCACGGTTAATGACAAACAGGTGCTGGAGCGTGTGCCGAACTGGGACGCGGAAATGGACTTTTATCTGCCTGCGGTGGAGGAGGAGAGTGTGCTCATTTTGGAGCTTTTTCCCTTCCAGGATAACGGGGTGGAAAAGCGGTGCAGATACCTTCCGCCCAAACTATGGAGCGTGGATTTCTTTCTTTCGTCTCATGAGGATCTGGGCTATTGCGCCTATGCAAATACGTTGGCATCGGAATGCGCAGACTATCTGGATGCTGCCGTCGAGCTGGCGGAGCGGGATCCGGGCTATGATTATGTGATCGAACATTATTGGTGGCTGCGGGGATATGAGGAATACCGGGACGATGAAGCGAAGGAGCGGCTGAAACGGCTGATGCAGCAGGGGCGGATCGAACTGAGCGCTCCGCACTGCAGTAATCATACCCATTGGCAGGGGGGCGAACAGCTGGTTCGGGCCCTGTATTATGCCTGCAAAGAGGGGAAGGAGACCTGGGGCATTACGCCCAGGACGGTCGTCTATGCGGACATCGCAGGGGCGAGCTGGTCGTGCGTCAGCGCCTATGCCAATGCAGGCATTCGCTATCTATGCCTATTGGCCAATCGCTATCTGCGTTTTTCCAAGGATGACGAGAGGCTTCCCCGGCTGTTCTGGTGGCAGGCGCCGAACGGGAAGGATCGCCTTCTGTGCTTTCTGCAGGAGGGATACAAGAAATTTTCTATTTCCCATGCGATGGGGGCCGCTGCTTCTCAGACCCAGGGAGGCACTTACTTTTTTGACCAAAGCAGGATGGATGCGACGGTGGGGGCTGTCGATGCGTTGATCGAGGAATTCGCGGACGCGCCCTATGACAAGATCCCTGTCAGCTTTTATATGGACAGGGAATATCCCAATATGGATATGAAAACCGTATGCGACCGCATGAACGAGGTTTGGAAGTATCCGAAGCTGGGGATTTCCACGCCGGAAAAGATTTTATCTTATATCGAAGAGCGGTTTGGGGACGACCTCCCTGTGCTTTCCGGGGATATCACGGATCAGTGGGCGGATTTCGCTGCCATTTCTCCGGAATGGTTTTCCGCAAAGAGAAGGGCGCAGAGCCTTTTTCCCGTCGCGGAAACCTTTGCCCTGCTCAACGCGTGGAGAAGGGGCGGCGGAAAATGGCCCGGGATCCGTCTGGATGAGGCCCTGTGGAAAATGTGCGAATTTGACGACCACTGCTGGGCGACCTCCAGCAAGCATCCCCAGGAAATGCACAAATTCAATCTGAACCTGGTGAAAAAACAGAACGCGAAAATCGCGCTTGGCTTAATAGAGGGGATCCTTACCGAAGCCATAGGCTTGCCGGGAGAAAGGGAGATGAGCGTTTGGAACCCGCTGCCGTTTGCGCTCCATGCGCCCCTGCGGCTGCCGGAGGGAACGGTTCCGGCGGGGATGAAGACACAGAGGCTGGAGGACGGCAGTGTACTTACTGAGGCGGCGGAATTGCCCTCCTGCGGATATCGGAATTTCCCCCGCCTTTCGGAAAGGGATGCTAAAGAGGGCGACCGGACGGATGAAGAACTCATAGAGACGCCCTTTTACCGGATATGCGTTAACAGGGACAGGAAAAAGATCGAATCCATTCTGGAGAAAACCACGGGAAGGGAACTGCTGGATCAGGATTCCGAATTTTCCCTGGGAGAATGTGTCTACGTGCATGCGGAATGTAAGGATCGGCCTCCTGTGACCATGGAATTTCCGTCCCGCAGGAGCCTTACGGTTTTCTCTGGCCCTTTGGCGGTGGAGATCGTGACGGAGGCTTTTGAGGAGCAGATAGGCGCCAACATCCGGTCAATATTCACCTTTTATCGGGAGGAAAAGACCATCGACGTCCATCTTTCCTTCGCCAATGCGACGGGCCTGATGGGGGATTTCTACGACCGGTATAAAAAGAACCTTTTCTTCGCGTTTCCCTTCCTGGTGCAGTATCCGTATTTCTGTACGGAGCTGGCGGGGGGAATCGTGGACGAGCGCAGGGATCGGATGCCGATCAATCCCCACGATTTTGTGATGGCCCACAGCTGGGTAAGCGTGGAAAACGGACAGTTTGGCATTGGGCTGTTTTCCAGAGACATGCCTCTATTCCATCTGGGCGGGATCCACTATAACGAGATATCCTCGCGGGTGGATTATGGGGGAAGCTCCGCCATCTTCCTCTATGCGGCCTCCAACCGGTCGAACAACCTAAACTATGTTACGCCTGCGGACTGCCACGGGGAGTTCCGGCTTTCCATCCTGCCTTTTGAAGGGACGTCGGATCATGTGCTGCCCCGTTGGTCCTATGAGAGGCTTTGCTCGCCCCTTGTGGGAGCAGGGCAGGAAGGTACGCAGCGATCCTTCTTGTCTCTGGATGGGCCAGGCATGCGTCTTCTGTGCATGAAGCCCGACCGCAAGCAGGAGGGTATTTTCCTCCGGCTGTATGAGACGCAGGGGCGCAGAGTGCGGGGGAGCTTGATGCTGCCCTTCGAGGCGGAGGATGTACGGCTGGCCGACAATTTGGAGCAACCTGTGGAAGAACGGCTCGTCTGGCAGGGGCGGAAGATTTCTTTCACCGCTGAACCCTTTTCCTATGTAAATCTCCTGATCAAACCGAGCTGGGAGTGGAAACTCGTGCCGGAGTGGGACGGGGAGTGGCTGGAGATGGTGTCGGGGCCGTCTTACGAGGAAGGAAATGCGGATATGGCCTGCGGCCTGAGGGGATGCAAAAACGTCTTTTCTTTTCCGGTGGAAAATACCGGGACGGTGGTCTGCTTTGAAAAGTACGGGGCACACGCCGCCTGGTATGCGGTGCTGGAGGGGGAAAGGGAAATCCTCCGCGTAGAGGACGAGCCCTACCGGATTCAGAAATGCACCCTGCCGGGTACGGGATACGGAGAACTGCGGGTGGCTGCGGTGGAAGAGGGAAGCTTGAAATTGTAAGAGCGTGCCTTGCACGCCAAGGGGAGCAAAGATTGAAAATAAAATTTTCAATCTCCCTGATATAAATACCCGCTAAAGCGGGCAGAGGGGAGCAAAGATTGAAAATAAAATTTTCAATCTCCCTGATATAAATGCCCGCCAAAGCGGGCGGAAGGGAGCAAAGATTGAAAATCAAGATCTTCAATCTTCCCTGATATAAATGCCCGCCAAAGTGGGCGGAAGGGAGCAAAAATGGGAACACAAAACATATCGCTGGACCGGGCATCTATTTATCAGATCAGCCTGCGGGCGTTTACGCCGGAGGGGACGTTGAAGGCGGCGGAAAAGCTGCTGCCTTTTGTGGCCGGCTTGGGGCCAAAGTACGTACAGCTTCTGCCCGTAGTGCAGGCAGACGACGGAGAGGATCAGGCCTATTGGAGCAAACGGCAGATGGCTTCGGGCACCGGAAATCCCAAGAACAATTATCGCATGAAGGATTATTTCGCCATTGATTGTGAGTATGGCAGTGAAGCGGATTTGAGGGACTTTGTGCTTGCCGCCCACAGGCTGGGCCTGGGCGTACTGCTGGACCTGGTCTATTTTCACTGTGGGCCCAATGCGGTATTCTTGGAGGAACATCCGGATTTCGTGAAGCGAAATGACGACGGGACGCCCTATACCGGAGAATGGAATTTCCCGGTGCTCAATTATGATAGCCTGGGATTGCGGGAATATCTTTGGAAGAATATGGAATATTTTGTGGAAAAATTCGATATAGACGGTTACCGCTGTGATGTGGGCTTTATGATTCCTTTGGATTTCTGGGCGGAAGGGGTTAAGCGGATCCGCGCCATCAAGCCTGATTTCTATATGGTAAATGAAGGGTATAATCCGGATTACCTACGGGTTTTCGATGTGAATTATTTCTATGACGGATGCTTCGATGCGGTTCCGGTGGCGCAAGGCAAAATGACCGCCAGGCAGTTTTGCGAAAAGTGGGAGGCCTGCAGGCAGACGTTGCCGGAAGGTGGCGGGCGTATGCTGCATTTCATCGATAATCACGACGTGGCTTCGGATTGTGGGCAGGAGCGGCACGAGAAGACCATCGGGACGGCAGGGGTGGATGCCTTGTTGGCGTTAGACTTCCTGCTGGACGGCGTGCCCTTCGTATTCAATGGCTATGAGGTGGCGGACGATCTGAAGCACAACATGTTCTCCAACCGGTTTTACGGGAAGGATGCGACGATCAACTGGGCCAATGCATTGTGCGAAAAGGGAAGGAAGAGGACGCAGTTGCTGCGTAAATTGTTCCGGCTGCACGGGGAAAACGATGCGCTTTGCACACGGGATCTCGTTTGGGGAAAGCATACGGCGCCAGATCAGGTGGCGGCCTTCTATCGGCCGGATGTGGGCAGGCCTTGGTTCGCAGCGGTGAATATGACGGACACTCCGGTCAGCTTCGTGGTGGAGGAGATCCCTGAGACGCTCCATCTGATGGAAGCGGAGCTTGCTGAAAATGCGAAATGGGCTTTCCGAGGCGCTCATATGGAGATCCAGCTTCTGGGATACGGATATCTGGCAGGACCTTATCCGGGATTGGGATAAATACGGAAATGCTGCGGCTATCCCCTTTGGCCGCTGCGGCATCAATTCGGTCTGCGTAAGGCCATAGCCGTTCTTCGTGCAGGGCTCCCCAGGCTGCGGGCGAAAGTGGTATGCTCCGGTCCGGTGGGGAAGGGCGGGATGAGATGTTCCGGCGTCTGCGGATCGATGCAATGCGGTGGGCAGGATGATTGCCTATATAATATATGTAAACACAGATCGATAAAAGAGA
>CANSTU010000044.1 GCA_947650005.1 uncultured Lachnospiraceae bacterium | reverse complement strand
GACCTACACCCTTAGCAGGGGCGCCTCTTCAGCCTCTTGAGTATTTCTCCATAGAACTGAACTGAATCCTCTACCAAATTGTAAAAATGGATGCGCCGCTTATTTGTGTGACGCAAAAGTTATTATACACATCACTATAGTGCTTGTCAATCATTTTTTTCCATTTTTCATCCATTTTTCCAAAATTACTTATAAACGTCCATTTATAGCCCTTTTCATCTGCCTGATAAGCGTTTAAAACCAGGATACAATCAATCACACCAGCTACTCTCTGAAGTATTCACAGCGATCACTTCATCTATTCTCCTTTTTACCTCCTGCGCAATCTGATTCGTTTTCATATTCTTATATTCCTCGTAATAGAGGGGTTTCATATAAAAAATTTTCACTGTTACCGGTGCAGTCCCACCTCCATCAAAGGGTAGATAGGAATCGATGAGCGCACAGGGAACAATCGGGCACTTCGCTTTCACTGCACTTTTGAAAGTGCCCCCCTTAAACTCGAGAGTATGATTTTTCTGTCTGCTCCTTGTCCCCTCCGGAAAGATCAAGAAATTGCGTCCTTCTCCCACTTCCTGTGTCATCGTCTGTATGACCTTCATGGACTGTCTCAAGTCTTCCCGGTCTATCACGAGCGCACCCAATGCCTTGCGTACCTGTTTGAGCAAGATGATATCAGCCGCTTCTTTTTTCATAACGAAAGTAAAGGGCCTGGGACAGGATTCCAGAAAAACCAAGCCGTCAAACAATCCCTGATGATTGGGAAACAGAATAAACCCGTCGTTTTTAGGAAGGTTTTCCAGACCGTGGGCTTCTATCGTAACGCGCCCTGCCTTGTTTGCGGCAATTGTGGCCGTCTTTGCGCAGCGAAACCCTTCCTCATAACTGATCTCCTTCCGAATACTGCACCACCATATCCGGATGAAATAATAGATTGCCTTGAAAAAAAGCCGGAATACCATGAGAGCGATTCTCTGCATGTGCTTTCTCCCTTCTCGAATACCAAACATTCCCCCATTTATCGCACAGGTACTTCCTACTCTTTGCAATAAACCCGCAATGCCGTTTCATATAGATTATTTCCTTGACAGTCCATTACCACAATAACAGGAAAATCCTTTATTTCCAGTCTGCGAATCGCTTCTGTTCCCAAATCTTCGTAGGCGATAACCTCCGAAGAGAGGATTGATCTGGATAGAAGCGCCCCTGCGCCTCCCACTGCGGCAAAATATACGGCTCCGTTTTTTATCATTGCCTGACGCACTTCTTCCGTGCGTCTCCCTTTACCGATCATACCAGCCATTCCCAGATCCAAAAGAGCCGGTGTATAGCGATCCATACGGCTGGCAGTCGTTGGGCCTGCAGAGCCGATTGGCCTGCCCTCCCTCGCCGGGGACGGCCCCATGTAATAAATCACATTCCCTCGGATATCGAACGGCAATTCCCCCCCACGATCCAAGGTTTCCTGCATCCTTTTGTGGGCAGCATCCCGTGCCGTATAAATCACGCCGGTTAAATATACATAATCGCCGACTTTCAAGTCCGCGGCCTCATCCCTGCTAAACGGTACAAAACATCTTTTTTCCATTTTTGGCTCCCATCTGCGCGCTAAAGCGCGCGCTCAAATCAGGGTGATCCCATCTACATGCTTTTATCCTATAAAACTCTCACCGAATGTCGATTCACGTGGCAACAGATATTCACAGCCACCGGCAGACCTGCGATATGTGTGGGATAAACATTGATATTCACGCCTAAGGCTGTTGTGCGCCCACCCAATCCGCCAGGGCCAATTCCCAAATGGTTAATTTGTTCCAAAAGTTCCTCCTCCATCTCTTTCACGTAAGGAATATCGGAACGGGAATCCACAGGCCGGGTAAGCGCCTGCTTGGCCATCAGGGCGCACTTCTCGAAGGTTCCTCCGATTCCCACGCCCACCACCATAGGAGGGCAGGCATTGGGGCCGGCGTCCTTAACCGCAGTGAGAATGGCATTTTTTACCCCCTCCATCCCATCCGCAGGTTTAAGCATGAAAATGCGACTCATGTTTTCACTCCCAAAGCCCTTTGGCGCCAAAGTGATCTTAACCCGGTCTCCCGGTACAATCGTATAATGGATTACGGCAGGGGTATTGTCCTTCGTGTTCTTACGCAGCAGCGGATCCTCCACCACGGATTTTCTTAAGAATCCTTCGCCATATCCCCGGCGAACCCCTTCATTCACCGCATCTTCCACACATCCGCCTTCCAGATGCACCTCCTGCCCCACCTCCAGAAAAACCACGGCCATGCCCGTATCTTGGCAAATGGGAATCATATCTTCACCCGCAATTTGCAAATTTTCTTCCAGCTGCCTCAAAACCTGACGCCCCAGCAAAGAACGTTCTTCTTTCTTTGCCTCCGCCAACGCCTCTTCCATATCCGGCGTGAGAAAGTGGTTTGCCTCTATACACATATCTCTAATATTGTTCGCAATCTCCGTAACCTGAATCGTCCTCATTCGCTTTATGCCCCTTCTTCTTTCCTGATTTGCCGGATTTCATCTCCAGTTTCATCTATTATAAAACAGTTTTCTCGCTTTGTCATCAGAATGTCTTTCCTGTCAAACGTATGGCTTTGCCCCTGGAATGTGCTTTATTCCTCTTGTCTGTCCACAAAAATTATCATATAATTATACTAATTATTTATGTATATAAAGCCAAGTAGCGCAGGTGATGTCTGTGATATATAGGAATAGATCGTGAAATCTTCGGTTTCACGATCTCGATTCGTATGCCTGCCGAAACAGGAGGATGGGAGCACAAATGAAATTACTGGTTTTTCTCATGATTCTTCTTCTATTGTTGTGTATAGCATATCTGATCCTGATTATCCCTCGGTTCAGTAAGCCGGACTGTAGGTCTTTGCTGAACCATTATTATGCACACAGAGGTCTCTATAATCCGGAGAAACAGATCCCGGAAAATTCCATGTCAGCATTCAGGCTTGCTGTGGAAAAGGGATTCGGGATCGAGGCAGATGTCCGTTTATCCAAAGACGGTATCCCCATCATTTTCCATGATGCCAAGCTGTCACGGATGTGCGGAATCGACCAGAATGTCTCCGATCTCACCCTCTCCCAGCTTAAAGAACTATCCCTGGGAGGCACTGAGGAACGGATCCCTACCTTCCACGAATTCCTGGAACTTGTGGCGGGAAAGGTTCCTCTCATCGTGGAGATTAAAATGGAAAAAAGGGATGACCGGCTTCCGGATACCATGAACCGGCTCCTTACTGACTACAAAGGCGCTTATTGTATCGAGTCCTTTCATCCATCTGCTCTCATTTGGTATCGTAAGCACAGGCCGGATGTATTTCGAGGCCAGCTGTGTACCAATTTTAATAAAGAAAACAAACGCTGCAGTCTCCCTTTTTTCCTGTTGGGAAAAATGCTGACCAACATTGCGGCCAGGCCGGATTTCATCGCATATAACTGGAAATATAAAGACGATCTCTCCAGAAGGCTGTGCTGTAATTTCTATCATGCTCTGCCGGTTGCATGGACCATCCGTTCCCAGGAGGAGCTAAACCTTTGCAAGAAGGACTTCCGGCTCTTTATCTTTGAAGGATTTCTTCCTCAAAGCTGACAGATCAGCGGCGTATACAGGATCGACAATACATTATGGAAAGTTCGATTCGGCTGTCGATTTCTTTCTTTTAAATGTCAAAAGGCCGGAGGGGGCAGTTTTTATGCCTCCCTCCGGTCTTTCTTACCCTTCGATGGGAATGGATGTTTTTTCCACCTCGATCTTTTTAGGCTGGGGCTTCTCGATGATGATCCTCAAGATGCCGTCCCTGAACGCCGCATGGATCTCTTTCTCGGTAATCTCTTCTCCGAGATAAAACGTCCTCTTCATCGTCCCGTAGTATCTCTCTCTTCTAATATATTTCGTTTTCTCCCCATCCATTTCCACAGGCTCCTTCCGATCTGCAGTGATGGTAAGATATCCTTCCTTCAATTCGGCCTTTACGTCCTCCCTGGAATAGCCGGGAACTTCAATCTCCAACAGATACTGGCCGTCCTTCTCACGGATATCCGTTTTCATCAGCTGGGTCTGCGGCGCATATCCCCTTCTGTAGAATGGATCATCAAAAATATCGCCAAAGAAATCATCGAAAAAATTCTTTCTAACTAACATATCAAATACCTCCTTTTTTGTTCTATAACATTTATAGCACATATTGTTAGCACTGTCAATAGACGAGTGCTAATATTTTAATAATTTTTGCAAACCTAGTGTTTATGCGGGTTTCGAAATTTCTGTAAATTATCAAATAACAGTTGTTATCCCCCATTTCATCCCTCATTTGCGACAAAAATGATACAGTTTGATGACACCTGATGAAAATTGCAAAGCCTCGGAAATCCTAATTTTATGGGCTTTACAAGACCTGGTAAAGTAAGATAATGCACGCCTGCACGAAACAAAATAGATATTTGAATAGATAAAAGGCAAACCGCCCGCTGGATTTCTCCTACGGGCGGCATTCTTATTTATACTGGCAATGCGTGGTTCATAACAATCAGTTCAAAGTCAAGGATGCAATACTAACTAGAATCAACACAACACCTGCGCAACAACTCATAAGTCTCTCATTTACCTTATTTGCAAATCTCGCAGATCCCATTGCACCGAAAGTACAGGATAAAGTGATTATGATTGCAGGAATTAAATCAACAGTTGCACCCATAATCAGATGGCTCACAGCACCAGTTAGTGCAACCAGCGTCATCACAATGCTTCCAGTACCAACTGCCAGCTTGGTATTCATGCCCATAACCAAAGTCAATACCATCAGCATCATCATACCGCCAGCACTACCCATAAAGCCGCATTCTACACCAATTAAAAAACTGAGCAGGAGAGCCAAAAGGGTTCTGCGCTGCTCCCTCACTATACGGTCAACTTCCAAAGCCGATGCTTCAGACTTCTGTTTTGTGGGACGGAAGAATTTAATTGCCATGAAAAGATTACCTATTATAACCAGATAACTGATACCGTTTTCGGATACCTGACTGAACAAATACCCTAACCAGCTTCCAACGACTGCTCCTACAAAAGCAGAAATTGAGATTGTCCCGCCCCGTTTCATATCAGCATTTCCATGTTTGTAATAGGTGTAGGAGGAGACAATTGCAGAGGGAACATTTGCAATAAGGGACATAGTAGTTGCATCATATCCGCTCCAACCACAAGCACCGGAGAGAATAGGCGTTAAGACCATGGCGGCAGTCAAGCCAGCCATCCCGATCAACACACCGCCAGCCAAACCTGCAGCGATATAAAACAAATATGTCATATCACACTCCCTCCTTCAAATAAATTTCGATCTCTGCCCGTACTCCATTTAGGAATGTTTGCAGGGAATGAATATCTTCTTCCGTAAAATCACCAAGAATGGTCAATTCAGCAGTACCATCAAAGCTTGCTGTCCCCACTTGAACGGAAGGTTTTCGTTTTAGGGGACCGCCGAAAATTCCTTCGGTTGGAATGAGCCCATTCATCGAGAGAGGGGCGCAAGGAATGTTGCCTAAGTTTGTAAAGCTTAGGGACATACTGCTATAGACAATATTGGCCGCCTGCAATAAAAGCCACATAGGAAATGCCTTGGTGGCTGTATGTATCAAGGGGATACCATCAAGGCCTGCCAGAGGATCTTTCTTTGCTGTTGTTGTCTGCTCGGCAATATTCTTTAGGTCATCCCCAAAACCGTTTTCTCTGGAAATATCCAATGTTGTAGATAATCCTCCGGACATATTCGCCAGTCCCTCGGATACCCCATCTTTACAATGTTGACGCAAATCCATCATGGCAGAAATACTCATTGCACCCTGCCGGCTTGTGGCCTTTGCAAAAGAACGATAGCAAGCAGTCAACAGAAGATCGTTGACCGTTGCACCCTGGGATTTTGCTTTCTGCCGAGCATCCGCAAGGGTATCTGCCGGAATTGTACAATGAAGCATCCTGCGCACGCCGTGCTCAGTTGGCGAATCAAAAGGATACTCTGTTTTCACACCGCTAAACGGCATTTTGATTAGAGAAACGAGTTTCTTTTTACTGAGTTCATTGTAAACGCACATTGCAGATCGGCTACCGTCTTTCATATCTAAACTTTCTGCCGTTCCCGTTTCCTCAATCAATCGGTAGCTCTCCGCCAATTTGTTCAATAAATACTTTCCGTCGCTGCCATCGACAACCAAATGACTGATGCGGACAACAATTGCGCAGCCGTCGTTTCCATTGATCTGCGTAACATGAAGCTGACATTTTGCCTTGTGTTCCAATGGCTGCAATGCAATGCTTCTTGCAGGTTTGACAGGATCGCCGTCGCAATCAACCAAGGCAAAATAATCCGACACCTCATATTCAGTATTGATTCGCCAATGGGCAGAATTGCTTTTTGCTATAAACGAAGCGTGTAATACATCGACGCTTCCAATCACAGCTTGCGTTGCTGCACACAGTATGTTCAGATCAAGAACGCCGGGATACTTCAGAATAAAGCGGATGGTAGTGTCGTTATACCTGTGGGCAATGTATTGCATACGCTCACCAACACCTGCTGAAATCGTGTGAATCATAGATGCCTCCGATGCTTTCAGAAATCCTTGTGATAATTGACATTTGTTACGGTATCTATTATAGTAAACACACGAAAAAGTACAACGCTCAAATAATTATCCTTTGTATCTTAATTAACATATCGGCTAAAATGTTTCCGAACGGAGGTTGTTATGGAAAAGCCATTAGATTTGCGCATTCAAAAAACATATAAGGCATTGATAGATACTTTCCTGCAGCTACTCCAGACAAAGAGATTTGAAAATATTACGATTAACGAATTGTGCGAACTGGCAATGGTACGCCGTGCTACCTTTTACAGGCATTTTGCTGATAAGTACGAATTTTTCACATTCTTTGTACAATGCATTCAGCATGAGTTTCGTAATCGCATCGTACCCCAGGAACAAGCCGGAAATGATGTTTCTCCCTATATTGACATCATCCGGTTCGCACTTGATTTTTTGGACGAAAACGAAACCCTTGTGCATTCATTGATGGAGAGCAATGCGTTTCCCCTCCTGCTGGATCTGATTTCTGAACAAATCATCCTGGATGTGAAGGACCGACTTCAGACGAATCAGAATAACGGCAAAGAATTGCTTCTTTCGCCGGAGCTTTTGGCTTTCTCATATACGGGTGCTTTGCTCAATACTTTGAGATGGTGGATTGGGCACAAAGAGCAAATGTCTAAAGAGGAACTTGTTGCGCAGATTCAAAAGGTTTTGACAAGCTATACGCTGTGTGAGGAAAGATGAAATGCCAAGCCCACTTTCCACCATGGGCATAACGGCATAATCATCCCATGTCCTGAAATGCACATTGGGCGTGAGATTGTGACGTTTCAAAGATAGCGGATATTTCTGTTTTTGCTCCTTTTTCGAGAAACATAAACAGCTCATCGCAGAGAACTTCCACTGGAAAAGAATCGCTGTTGGAATAATTGTATCCTTCGGGAATAATTGCCATAGGTTCGTCTTTCTCCAAAAATTGCGTTTTAAATTCTGGTAACGTAGATTTCCTCAAAAGCGCTCCTTCCGGTTTCTTCTGCACCTCAACATTATAAATGCTTTCCCGTGCTATCTTTTTCCAGTATATCCAGGCGGATATCCCGTCCGCCAGCCACAGGATTCAGCAATTCCCGCTTCCCTGCAACGCTTCCAACCTGGATATCATCCTGTTTCAGTATAAGCCTTAGCCAAAGCTATCTCGCCTCTGTATTGCCATCAAACATCAGATCATCATCGAATAAACTGTGTGAGATATGCCGCAAGCCCCGTAAAATAGGCACTTACGGCACATCATAAAACAATTCGGAGCGCACCCTCCACTGTCAAGAGGAGAGTGATAAAAATAGTCACCCATTTTGTGACACTGATAAAATGGGGATTTCCTCCGGCAAAGTATGTCAAAATATGTACCTTGTTCTTTATCAAAAAAGCACTCGATAAATTTTCTAAAAATTCAATGGCTGATCTCACGAGAACCAAAACGCTTGACTTTTACCCACAATCTTCGACTTAATCTGATATCACATGAAAGTATGATACTACATAGTCCAAAGATCGAGCTCCGATATGGCAAGCGTATCGCCTATAGCATAAAACTCCACCGACGAACCGGCACAGGCGGAGTCATCCAGACGCATCGTCATCCCCCGTCCATCCGGAAGCATCAGATCCAGAATGTCACTTCTGATGAGCAAATCGATCCGGATACTGCCGGACAAATCAACATTCCTTAACAGATTGCGTCCACACCCCTGGTCAAAGTCCTCCCCGGGACGGATGATGACCACCGTCCTCGCAGCAGGATCCATTTCTAGCCGGTAGCTTCTGCGTCCCTCTGCGCCAAACGTTAATAGCATACCAGCAAGTCCGTTTGCCTTCCCCATCTCCAGCGTCGCCTTCAGACGAAAATCTCTCTCCACCGGCGGAAGGGCGGCAGCTGCGCGGTTGTGCCCGGCATTCAGAAAAATATCCTCATAATGGAAGCTGTCTTTCGCTGCCGGAAGGATCTCCTCCAGCTGTTGGATTCCCAACGTACCGTCGGAACGCTGAAACAGCTCATGGGTTACAGCGTTGCCCGCATATCCTCTTGGCCGGCGCGCCAAAAAACCTGTGGAAAAGCGCCGCTTTCCAAATGCGGCTGTCTTCGGGACCTGTACTTCAAGGGTATCCAGCAGGTCATTTTCCGGACGGATCCAGGGGCCGAAAGGGCTGCGCGACATACGGTAGTGCGCAATGGCATAGTTTGAAAAGACCAGATAATACCAGCCATTCCATTCGAAATAATCACTGCACTCAGGCTGATCCGAATAGCCCGGCACGATGAACGGATCATGCTGCGTCCACCCGTCCAGGTCATGACTGGTCAGATGCGCAAGGCAGCCTCCGAAGCGCCCTTCTTCTGTGATCGATGTAGTGACAAGCATATGATACTGGCCGTCCGCCCCCCAAAATACCATGGGATCACGTGCAGAAATCGGCTCATAAGGTTCTGTCAGTGCGAAATATCTCCTGGATTTTTCAAAATGCACGCCGTCCGAACTCACTGCCCAGGTCAGCCGGGCCGGACTCCTATCAGCCATCCTGACAGCGTAAAACGCGTAGGTCATGCCGTCCTTCTGAATCAGTGAACCCGTGCAGATGGAACCCTCCCATTGTTCCGTGATCCCTATCGCCATCGGGTGGATTGTCCAGGTCTTCAGATCCGCGGAGGAAATCTGCGCCCACTGGTGCGCGCCGAGTCCATGCTTACTTCCGTGGGAACGACGGTCGAAGAGATAATACAGACAATAACGCCCATCCCGGGCAAAGGGCATACAGTCTCCCACGCCTGTGTTGTGTCCAGGAAGCACAAAATTCTGAAAAGGTTCCGTGCTCATGGTTTCCGGCTCCTCCTCGCAGGCTCCCACAGCGGAGCATACCAGAGCGGAAACCGCGTCCGCTGCACGGATCTCCCATTCCTCCCCGGCAGGCTCACCCAGCGGCCACTCCTCATCCTCAAGCCGCCCGTCCACATACAACCGGAAAGAAAAGCCATACCAGACGATACGGATCGCACCACCGCGTTTCGGTGAGGTCAAAGTGAAACGCAGCGTGGAATTTTCCCCATCCTTTTCGGTTATCTGTCCCCACCGCGTGTTTATCGTTACGGTAATCATTTCTTCCCGAGATACCGTTAGCGCCGCCGTATCCCCTGCACAGGCCTCCACCAAGGTGCCCGTTCCCTCCTTTACAAGAATAAAATTCAGTTCCCATGGAGTCTTACATCCGGAAAATGTGGCTAAAGATTTCATAATCGTACCTTTCCTTTCCCCGGGAAAGCGTCGGAAAACACCCTGCCCCGGTGCTATTTTCTATTTATGCTTAAGAGAGGATCCTCTCAGCCGCTCTGTTTGGCGGCGTGGAAATCGCCGATGGCATCTACAGTATCTGACCATCAGCAAGGATGCCCGCTTCCATAGGCATGGGATTCCACGACAGGGTTCTGACCGCAAAAGGGGCTCCGCAGGGGCGTGGCGTATCGTGTTTTGGCACCTTTCATACCGCGCAGATGGATCCTACACTGAAAAGGAGCTGATGTAATTTGTGGCAGTCCCGCAATAGACAGATCGGACACCGGTGGCGTCTGCGCTATCTATTATGTAGGAACCTGTCAATTTACAACAGCCCCTTTTTATCAATTAAACCTATTTATCCTCTGTACTTTTCCAATTTTCATAAAGAAGATATGATCCATAAACTCCACTTTAATCTTGATGTGCAGCGGCATCGACAAGCTTTAGCGCATATTTCATCATCTGCTCAAAATCATATCGCTTTTCCTTCGGGCACTTCTCGACATAGTTGATCACGGTTTCTTCCCTTTCGTCGCCGGTTAACAGATAAGTGATATCCGTCCCCAGTTTTTCATAGATAATGATCAGCTTTTCTAGACTCGGAGCCTTCTCACCGCGTTCAATCATTCCATAAAATCCGGTACTCACTCCCAGCACTTCTGCCATCTGCTCCTGGGTAAAACGCAGTTCCCTTCTTTTAATCAGCAGCCGCTTGCCAATGTTGATATATAATTCTCGCTCTGCCTTCCGCTTTTTCTTGTCGTACATATCCATCATACCTTCTCTTTCATTTATATGGTATCTTTAATATAAATGTTTTTGAAGATACTATTGGATAGCGTAATTCAATACCTATAGGTATTCCCCCATAAATCCATCCACCTTTTCATCGGCTGCCAATTGATTTGCCGTGGAAATTGGCAACTGTATGAGGGTTGCTTCAACCTTGTGTGAATCGCGCTAAAAACTGCTTTGTACGTTCCTCTGAAGGATTCTCAAATATCTGTCGGGGATCGCCCTGCTCCAGAATCCGTCCGTCATCCATAAAAATCACCTGATTTGCCACATCCCGTGCAAAAGCCATTTCATGGGTCACGATTATCATAGTTGTCCTCTGATCAGCCAGGCCGCGGATAACCCGCAGTACCTCCCCGGTCAGTTCCGGATCCAGCGCCGAAGTAGGCTCATCGAAGCAGAGGATATCCGGGGTGAGCGCAAGGGCTCGTGCAATAGCAACTCGCTGGCATTGCCCGCCGGAAAGTTGATGGGGATAACTGTTCAGCCGGTCAGCCAGCCCCATTTGCGTGAGCAATGCCACGGCCTGCTCCTCTATTTCGCGGGAAATTTCCCTTCTTTTTGCCTTGTAATCCGTCTGCTTCCTGGCGATCAGATCCCTTGCAAGCATGACATTCTGTATCGCCGTATACTGGGGAAAGAGGTGGAAAGATTGGAATACCAGCCCAAAATGAAGCCTTTTCTCCCGAATTTCGCTTTCCTTGAAGGTAATCGGATCGTTAGCATTGAGTAATATTTCCCCGTTCACGCGGATCACTCCGCTGTCCGGACGTTCCAGAAAATTCAGACAGCGAAGCAGTGTGGTCTTGCCGCTGCCCGACGAACCGATGATGGAAAGCACCTGTCCCCGCTCCAGGGAAAAACTGATATCCTTGAGTACCTGTGTATGTTCAAAGGTTTTACGGATATGTTCCACTTCTAAAATCGCCATTTTCCCTCTCATTCCGCCGCCAACAGGCAGCCCTTCCATGCGGCCTTTCGCGCAGCCGCGCAAAGTTTTGGCTTAAAACATGCATTGTAAACGTTATTTAAAATAGTCTAACTTTTTTTCCAGCCTTCCCAGCGCTACCGTCAGCAGGCCATTACATATGAGATAGTAGACAGCCGTAAAAAACAGAGGCCAGATCGCGCCGGAAATCCCTTGGGAACCTTTCATAAATGCCTGTCCGGCCCATATGATCTCCTGCAAAGCGATGATTCTGGCCAAAGAAGTGTCCTTTACCAGCGTAATGATCTCGTTGGACATTGGGGGGACGATGCGTTTGATCATCTGCAGCAGCGTAACCTTGAAGAAGATCTGCGGCCTAGTCATACCCAGTACCAGCCCCGCTTCTGTCTGTCCCACAGGGATTCCCTGGATACCGCCCCGGTAGATCTCAGAAAAATAACAGGCGTAATTGAGGATAAACGACACCGACGCCGCCAGAAAACGTCCCCCCTCTCCGCCTCCCCAGATGGGGGTGTGCAACACCAGGCCGGGAAAATAATATATAATTAAAAGCTGGATCATCAGGGGCGTCCCTCTGATGATCCAGACCACAAACCTGGTAAAGTAACGCAGCGGCCAAAAATGGGACATGGAACCAAAAGCGATCACAAGGCCCAGGGGAAACGCTCCGATCAGCGTCACAAAAAAGAGTTTCAGCGTCTGTAAAAAACCAATATTCAACGCACGGATAACGATTGGCATCTGCTCCAGAATCAGTTCCATTTGCTTCTCCTGCTTTCTTTTGGAAAAAAGTCTCTGTGCCTTCGCGCCCTACTGCTCCACAATCGCTGCCTGGACGCCATAGGTCTCGGCGCATTCCGTCATACTTCCGTCCGCGTAGCTCGCAGCGAAGAAATCATTCAAAGCGGCGGCCAGGTCGGAACCCTTCCGGAATCCCACGCCGTATTCTTCGCTGTTCAAACCTATCGTGTACGTTAAATCAGCATAACCAGTCCCCTCCCCCACCATAGCGGCCGCCATCAGAGAATCGATAATCGCCGCATCGGAAGTGCCAGCCGCCACTTCCATCAACGCATCAGACTGGGCTTTCACGGGCGTACAAGTTAAGTTCAAAAGCGTCGCCTGCTCTTCTCCAGCACTTCCGGCCTCCACCGCAAAAGTCAGGCCGGAAAGACTGGCCTCATCCTGATATTGATCAGCCACGTCCGCAGGGACGATCACTACCTGCGCATTGTTGCAATATGCTCTGGAACACTCCATGGAACTTGTCACCTCAGCCGTGAGGGTCATACCGTTCCAGACACAATCGATGGTCTTGCCGTCCAGCTCCATAATCTTGTTGTCCCAGTCAATCTCCACGAATTCGACGGCCACACCCAGGCTTTCCCCGAAAGCTTTAGCCATATCAGCATCAAATCCGATCCATTCTCCGTTCGCATCCTTATAATCCATCGGTTCAAAATCCGTGATACCCACCACCAGCGTCCCTTTTTCTTTGACATAGGCCATGTCACTCTCCTGCGCCGCGCCAGCATCCGATGCGGCTTCTGGAGCAGATGCCTCTTCTTCGGATGCGGATTCAGACACCGTACTTACCTCCGCTTCGCTGTCAGAAGAAGTCTGGCTTTTGCAGGCCATCAGGGACAGGGACAGTAACAGGGCTAACGGAAATAATGTCAGTTTTTTCATAATTTCTCCTCTCGTTCTGCCGCTTCGGGCAACTGTAGACTCCCGCCGGAACGTTCTACATTCCCTCCTGCCCTCGCTTTGGCGGGAAATCGGTTCAGAAACGGGCAATCAAAATTTCACGTTAACATATTAGCAGTTTAGCAAACTAAAGTCAACAGGATAATTTTGTTTTTTTGTCGAAACGCAATACGGTCATCTTGCGGCCATATCCGTTCTTGCGGGATTACCGGGCTAAAGCCGAAGACGGCAGGCTCCTTCCCATACCGTGTTACAACTTTGATGCATCTATGATGCCTTTTTGATGCTTGATCGTCTTAAGATAAAAATGGTTTCCAAAGTCCGGACGGATGAGGAACGTCCGATTTAAGACGACAGTGAAATCGAAGATTTCACGATCATGATTTGTCTGCCCGCCAAGGCGGACAAACGGGAGTTCATCATGAAGTCAAAGGTTCTACAGGAAGCAAGGATGTTTTTAACCTGGTTTGAATGCCTGCCAAAGCGGGCAGATAGGAGTTCATAATGAATTGGCTGAAGAAATGTCTCTATCTTTTTGTTCCCCTCTTTTTATGGCTCGTCTCTTTCTCGTCCGTCCAGGCCGCGAATCAGACGGATGAGGACGACGTGACGCTGGCGCCCTACTTTCTTCTGGAGGGCACTGGCGCATCCCTGGATAGCTTTCCGCTCAAGGAAACGGATGTATTGGTCAACATCAACGGCATCATTGCCGAAACCTATGTCACACAGCTGTATTCCAATGAAGGCGATGCCCCCATTAACGCAACCTATGTTTTTCCTGCGTCCACCCGGGTGAGCGTCCATGGGATGACTATGGAAATCGGCGACGAACGGATCACAGCCACAATCAAGGAAAAAGAAGAAGCCAGGCAGGAATACGAGCAGGCCAAAAGTGAGGGTAAGAGCGCATCTCTGTTGGAACAGCAGCGGCCCAATGTATTCACTATGGATGTGGCAAACATCCTTCCCGGGGATACCGTCCGGATTGAACTGCATTATACGGAATTGATCGATACCATAGACGGCGTGTGCCAATTCGTTTTTCCCACCGTGGCAGGCCCCCGTTATGCCAGTCCGACCGTGCCTACCAGTATGAAAACGGATCGGTGGATAGCCAGCCCGTTCCTGCGAAACGGCGTCGAGCCTGCCGAGAAATACAATATCACCGTAAATCTTTCCCCAGGCGTTCCCATTTCAGACCTGGTTTCTGGCTCCCACGAAATAGCTATTTCCTGGAACACAAAAGATTCCGCACAGATTACGCTCGCCAATCCGCAGGAATATGCAGGAAACCGGGATTTTCTTCTCTCCTATCGCTTAACCGGAGAGGATATGAACTGCGGCCTGATCCTCACGCCGGGAAAAGACGAAAACTTCTTCCTGTTAACGGTTCAGCCTCCGGAGCGGTTTGACGTAGCGGCGATCCCCTCCCGGGAATATATTTTCGTCCTGGACGTATCCGGTTCTATGGACGGTTATCCCCTGGAAACTGCCAAAGAATTGATCCGGAACCTTGTAACAGGCCTGCGGGAGACCGACCGTTTTAATGTGATCCTGTTTGCGGATGAAACCATTCCGATGGCTACCATCTCCCTGCCGGCCACACAGGATGATGTGCAGCGCGCCATTTCCTTCATCGACATGCAGTGCGGAGGCGGCGGCACACAGCTGGCGCCTGCCTTAAACACGGCTCTGTCCCTTCCTGTGCAAGAGAATACTGCCCGAAGCGTTATTACCATTACCGACGGATATCTGTCCGGGGAAAAGGAGATCTTTGAGATCATCCGTGAAAACCTGAATACCACCAACTTCTTTTCCTTCGGAATCGGAAGTTCCGTCAACCGCTATCTTATAGAGGGAATTGCCAAGGCCGGTCTGGGCGAATCCTTTGTGGTAACGGATTGTCTGGAAGCCTCCGCCACTGCCGCCCGCTTCCGTTCCTATATTGAATCTCCGATTCTCACCGACATTCAGGTATCTTGGCAAGGATTTGACGTATATGATGTGGAACCGGTAAACCTCCCCACTCTGTTTGCCAGCCGCCCCATTACCCTGTTCGGAAAATGGAGAGGGGAACCGTCCGGCTCCATACGGATCACAGGAATGACCGGAAACGGGCCATATGTACGGGAAATCCCTGTATCGGGTGCCACAATCTGCCCGGATGACCAGTCCATCCGTTACCTTTGGGCACGCAAAAGGGTGGAACGGCTCACGGACTATGGCTGCAGCGACACAGATCCTTCCGTAAAGCAACAGGTTACTTCCCTGGGGCTGAAATACACCATGATGACGCCTTATACTTCCTTTGTTGCCGTCACGGAAACCATCCGAAACAAAACTGGGTTGGCAGACGACGTGAAACAACCATTGCCGCTGCCGAAAAATGTCTCAGAGCTTGCCGTTGGAGAAGGATATACGGTGGGTTCGGAACCGGACGGCTTGCTCCTTCTTGCTCTGATACTGCTCGTTGCCTTCCTGCGTATCCGAGCCAATGACAGAAAGAAAGTCAGGAGATTAGGTTGAAAAATGGCTTTGTTCCGTTTTAAGCCGTAAACTTATACCCGTTAAAACGGGCAGGAAGGTTAGATTGAAAAACGGTTTTGCATCCATTTTTCAACCGTGAATTTTCGCTCGCTAAAGCGGGCAGGGAGGTTCCTATGAAGAAATTTTTTGGTTCCCACATTGTACCTATTCTTCGGTCAAATGCAGGATATTATCTGGCAGGGGCGTTCCTGATCCTTGGATTAAAATGCTATTCTCAAACAGCTAACGCCGACAGCCTGCGCTGGATCCTGGCGCCCACAGCGTGGTGGGCCGGTTTCTTTGGGGGACTTTCCTTTGAATATCTTCCGGAGGCCGGTTATGTCAATCACTCTATCAAGTTCCTGATCGCCCCCTCCTGCGCGGGCTTACGGTTCCTGACCCTGTCCTTTGCCATGCTCCTTTTTTCCTTTCTCCATCGGACGGCCAGGGGTGCGAAAAAAATAGCCTGGGTCTCATTCAGCCTCCTACTTTCCTATGTTACCGCCGTCTTTGCCAACGGAATCCGCATCGCCCTGTCCATCCACCTCCCGCCCCTCCTTCTCAGACACAGCAGTGGAGCAGGATGGCTCACCCATGAAAGCCTCCATACCATGACCGGCGTCTTTACCTATCTCACCGCGCTGGCCCTTCTGTATCGGACAGCTGACTTACTCTCGGGGCATCTTTGTTTCAGTTTTCCGAGAGAAGTCCCTTTGCAGTCTGCCCGCGCCTGGCTGCTGCCCGTTTTTTGGTATCTCTTTTTCCTGCTGGGGATCCCCCTGATGACGGGTTCCTGGCTGAGGGATCCGGCGGGCTTCGCGGGATATGCCCTGTTGCTGCTCCTAGCCTGTTGCGCCCTTCTGCTCCTGGCCAGCGTTGGAATACTCCTCCTGCGTTTGTATAAAGGCAAACTCTCGTAAAACATTCATTAAAAGGGCGGCCGGGAAACTTCTGTATTCTTTCAGTGTTCCTTTTCCCACCCCTGCCAGGATCCCGCCCAGGGCGGGAAAGCAGCCTTTCAATCCCGTAGCCTCACCACATCCCCATCCTGATACGCTTTGGTTGCAGATACGATTAACAGAGTGCTTTCGTCTATGCCTCCTGAGGAAACCGCTGCTGTTCTTTCATTTTGATCTAGCAGTTCCACCATGAGCCGTTCTGCCATCAGCTCCTTTCCCAGGACCGTACTGCGTTCCGACAGGATGTACACATAATAACGCCCCATTTCGTCCTGATGCAACGCATCCAGAGATATACACTGCATATAGGTTTCCGATTGCATCGACAGGGTGAATTCCCCGCTTTGCCCGATCGTCCCCACATTCTCCGGAAGATTAATGCGCATGGAATAGCTGCCTGTCCCGTTTTCGTCAGCCGACAGATAATCCACCGTCACTTCATATTTTTTGTTGTTCAGGGTAACAGCAGCCTCCCGCCCTTGCTCCACATATTTCTTCTGATCCTTGTCAATCTGTGCCATGAATTGCAGCGGTTCTGAGGTATCCGCATAGAGAAGCGCAGCGCCGGAGCCTGTTTTTTCTCCCGGTTGGACACGAACCTGTGTGATTTCCCCTTGCATTCCTGCCAGGATCTTTCCGCCGCTTTTCTGGTATTCCCGTAGTGTTTCCAGCTCTGCGGCCTGCCTTGCATAATCCATCTGATAGAGCGCCAAAGTGGCATCGGTGCGTTCCGGCGCCGTACTGTCTTCCTGCTTTCGCCGGGCTTCCCGCAACAGTTCCTCCCTCTGGGACAAGGCATCCTCCAAGGCGCGCTCCGCCTGCCGTACCTGTTCCTGCAAAGCCTTCAGCTGTCCTTCCCATGCCTCCAATTCGACATCCTCCGCCGTAAAATCGGGCAGGATATGCGCTCCCTTTTGCAGATCTGTCAGATCCCCTGCCGCCGCATCGCTGGCCGAACGCGCCTTTTCCAGATCCTTCCTCGCCTGATCCAGCTCCGCTTCCTTCTGGCCAAGTTCCTCCGCAGTCCCGATATCGTTTCCGCTCACTTCACCTGTCTGGCCTCTCAGCCAGTCCACTTCTTTCTCCAGGACCGATACCCATTCCTCCAGCCGCCTAACGTTCTCCTGCGTCTGTGCGCTATTTCCTGCAGCATCCGAAACCCGGTCCTCCCAGGCATAGTAATCCTCCTCCTGCCGCTTCCTGTCCGCATCCGAGGTACGCTCCACTCCGTTTTTCAGATGCGCTTCCAACCTCTCGCGCGCCATTGCCTCGTCCTCCAAGGCGCGGGCCAAAGATCGTTCCGCCTCCTCCACTGCCCAAAGGCCATCCTCATTGGCCCGTTCCATTTCCCTGTTTTTCTGCGAACCCTCTAGCTGCAAATTATGATCCAGCGTTGCGATCTGCAGACGCAGCTTTTCGATTTCCACCTCCCGCTGTCCGATCATCTCCTGCAGGTAGTCCATATCCAGGGCAAACAACGCGTCTCCCTCTTCCACCCGGTCCCCGGGCCGAACAAAGACCTCGTATACCCGCAAGCCTTCCGATACGTTCACCGCCAGTTCCCTTCCCTGTATCACATTCCCAACCGCCTTGACCTGGTGAACCAGGGAAGCTTTTTTCGGAAGTTCTACGGTCACTTGGGGCAGCCCAGCTGCATAGATCCCCTTGGAAATCAACGTGAGAAGCAGCATACCGGCCATGAAGATGGCAAACCCGACTCCGATCTTTTTCCGATTATCATTCATGGCATTCTCTCCTTCCCTCTATTCTTTTATACCCGATGCCACAATACCTTGCTCCAAATAATCTTGTCCCAGCAGAAATACGAATACAGCGGGAATCAACGTGATCACGGACGCCGCAAAAGCAAACCCGGCTTGATTGGTATCGATTTCCGGTAGATATAGGGACAACGGCCATAGAGCTTTTTCCCTCAGGAAGGCCAATGGCTGTTCAATCATATTCCAGCATTCCAGGAACCCCAGCACAGTAGCCGAGAGGATCCCGCCCGATGCCAGCGGCAGACCGATTCTGAAAAAAAGAGTCCACTCTCCCGCGCCGTCAATCCGGCCTGCTTCCAAAAGTCCTTTGGGAATTGTACAAAAGCTGCGATACATGAGAAAAACCGGGAAAGTCGAAAAGATTGCCGGCAAAATGACCGCCTCCCGGGTATCCATCACTCCCAAAGCATTCAATACCAGATATTGGGACAACATCGTCACCTGGAACGGCATAAGCATCAGGACAATATAGCCTGTAAACAAAACTTGATTGCCCCTGAATCGATAAACTGCAAATGCCCAGGCTGCAGGGGCCGCTACCAGCAGTTGTCCAGCCAGAATCGCTGTCGTCATTGCAACACTATTCCAGAAAACCGTATAGAATTGGGGCGATAAAAGGAGGGCCTTTTCATAATGCTCCAATGTAGGGTAACGAGGCACCAACTTCCATGATGTATGGTTCCCATCTTCCGCTTTCCCGTCCTCCTGCGTAAGAAGCGTGCGCTCTTCCAGAACCGGCCGTAGATATGTCCCGAGCTCCTGATGGCTGGTAATCGATCCGCTAAGAAGCAGCATGACGGGAAGCAGCATCAGGAGGGCCGGCGGGGTCAGAAGGCACAGCCGAAATATTCCACCAGCCATCCGAACAATTGTTCTAAACAACTTTTTCCATCCTTTTCGCTTCCGATTCCTTCCATTCCGTTTTACCAATTCCAATTATCTCTCATTTCCCGTCTATTACAGTTTATTCTTTGTCTCAAATTTCCAAAAGCCTGCGCAGCAAGAGAATGACTGCCAGTAGCACGATGCCGATGCAGACCGCTCCCGCCGCCATTTTATCCAGCTCCAGCCTGGCAAACCAATTATTGAACAGATGCTGCAGCAGGTACATGCTCTCTTGCGGATACGGCCCGGCTACCAAATAGGCCTCCCGAAACGCTTTGAAAGAATTTAGAAAGGACAACACCGTAATCGTATACAGCACCCCTTTTAGGTGCGGAAGCTGGATGAAGAAAAAGATACGGATTTTCCCGGCCCCGTCCGTACAGGCCGCTTCTATCAGTTCCTTTGGCACACTCAGAATCCCTGCCAACCACAGCACCACTGTATATCCCAGGTTCTTCCACAGGTAGCTGAATACCAATACCCAGAAGGCCAGATCCGTGTCCATATAATCCAGCTCCCACCCCGTTATCAAATTCAAAAACCCCTCCTCATGGAAGGCCAGCTTCCATACTACTACCACCGTGGCCGCTGGCATTGCCATGGGAAACAGGAACACGCTTTTCAACCAGAGAGCCCCGCGCAGACCGGACAACAGCAACGCGATAAGTAGACCCAGAAGAATCAAGAGTGGCAGGCATACCGCGGAAAAACGAGCGGTATTTCTCACCGCAAGACGAAACGCTTCATTTTCAAATACCCGGCCGTAATTTTCCCATCCCACATATTCCCCGGTCACAGCAGCAGTAAAGGAACGGCGAATGACGTCTCCAAAGGGCCATAACACGAAATACACCACGCCCAGGATGCTGGGAAGCAGGAAGAACAGAGCATGGAATCCCTCCTGCCTCCGGAAGGAGGGGTCATGCATCCACCCCCTTTTCCCGTATGGCCATTTTCGTCCGTTTCTATTCCGCGAGGTAAATGGCCACCGCCTTTTCGATCGCATTCACTCCCTCCTCAAGGTCCATCATTCCTGCCAGCACATCCGGCCCATAGGTCATAATCGCTTCTTCCAGATATGCATTCTTCTGTATGCCGTAAGTCGCTTCCTCCACCAGTTCTTCCAGCTTCTGGGTGGTCTGTCTGGTGGGATACTCCGCGTGGAATTCCCTCTCCGTCCCGTCCGGCAGGAACATCGTACCGCCAAAGCTCACCTGATTCTCCTGATCGTTGCACATTTCGTCAAACGCCGCACGGTTCACCGGAAAACCGTCATGGGACTCCGTTTCCTGCAATTCTTTTGAAAAGACCGTCCGAAGGAATCCCTCCGCCAGCTCAGGCTGTCCAGCGTTGGATGTAATGGCCATATTGCACATAGGAAGAAATCCGCCGTCTCCGTATAAACTGACACGATAGCCGCCGCTTTCCATCAGACTGCTCAATGTACCGATATCAAAAACCATGCTGTCCGCTATGCCGTAGCAGATCTGCGCCACATCTACGCCCACCAGTTCCGCCACGTTGCCAAAGGAAGCAGCCTCTTCCCTCCTACCAAAGATTTCTCGGTAATCCGGGGGGACCACCCGCTGATTTACCGTATAGATCCGTTTTGCCTGGGTTAAGAATTCTTTTAATGCCTCCCTATCCAGTTCCTTTTCCTGTAAGATATCCGCTCCCCCCAGGGCCAATAACTGGGAAAGCTCCTGCTGCGCCGTAAACCGCCCTGTAATGGAACCGTTCCCGTCCATCTCCAACGCCTCCACCGCATCAGCGAGGCTGGAGAGATCCTTTATCTCTCCTCCCATTTCCGATCTCGTGCAGACAAGCGGGAGGCCGAACGCGGCCGGAAATGCATAACATCCCCCTTCCTGAATGCATCCCGCCAAAATGGGAGACAAAATTTCTTCCTCCCCTTTGAACGAAGCCAGCATATCCGTAAGGTCAGCAAGGATTCCCTTTTCCCTGTATATTTTCTCATCCACACCGTCCAAGACCAGCACGTCCGGCCCGTTGCCTCCCAACAGTTCCATGTTCAGGTTTTTCAAAGCGTCTGTTAAAGTCACAGCGGAATTTTCCGGAATTCCTACCTGATAGTCCACCCAGACCTTGGGATTATCTTTTTGATAGAAGCTGATTGCATGCCGAATCTGGTTCATTTCATACAAACTGTACACCCTCAACTGCTGTTCCGGCATGGTGGGTTCATTGGGATCATAGCTCAGCCGTACCAGTTCCTTCCCCGTGGTCAACAGCAGGAAATCCCCGTCCTTCAAAGCCAGAAAACCACACAATCCCAGCCGTGTATCGTTCAAGGTGCAAAACCTACCGTCCACAAACTCTTCCATGGCAGTGCCGCCCAACACATGCCGGAATACGCCGTCCCTGCATACTATATATATGGTATCCTTTCCCTCCACAAGCAAAATGCCACCCATGGAATCCGTGCTGCACAACATCCCGTGGAAACGTTCTCTACAGAATTCATCCAGCACCGTATCCGCTTCCTCCAGCCTTTTTTCCTCCAGATTATAGATCTCCACACCTGCATTTTCCAAAAGCAGCATTTTACTGTCCGTAAAGGCCATCATCTCCACCATATCGGAAGCCTGGAACAGTTTCCTTAGTTCTTCTGCCTCCAGATCTGCCTGAAAGATCCCTCCTTTAGCAGAGACACCGTAAAGTTCTTTCTCATTTCTCCAAAACACCTTCAGCAGATAATCCTCATCATCCCAATTTCCGGAAATAGAAATGTTATTTCCCTCTGCATCCGCTATTGCCAATGTAACCTTGACATCTTTGCCCTCCTCAAATTCGCTGCAGAGCATTCCCACGCTCCCGTTCGGCGCAATGGAAGCGCTCCTCATATAGGGAACTTTCTCAAACAGACCCTTCAGCAATTCCTCCGTACTGCGGCGCTGATCCCAGCTTACGCCCCCATCCGACGAAACATAGAGTCCGTCATACGCAGCAAAATAGGCCAGATTCCCGTCGGACAGTAACGCTATCGTTCTGCCCATATACTCCTCTCCGCCCGGCAGAGCTGTCATACTCTCCATATACCTTCCCATTCCTGTAACCTGATTTTCCTCTGTTCCGCTTCCATCCGTCCTTTCCCCGTCGCCATCCCGGCTTGCTGCCATTTCCTGGCCGGAAGAAATCCCATCCTGCATATCGGCCGCAGTATCCTGCTTACCGTCTTTGCAGCCTGTCTGAATACACAACAGCATCAACACGAGTAAAAATGCCGCCAAACGTCTTCCACTTTTTTTCCCTGCCATATCTGTTCCTCCATACAACAATCCACACTCTGATGGAAGCAAGAAGCTCCCATCCGTTCTGCCCCTATCTTATCAGCCTTTTCTCTAAATTTTTTCTAAGCCTAGCAAGAAAGGAAAGAATGTCTCCCCTTACGCCTGCCGTTTTTGTGTGTAGCGCACAAAAAGCCTGTGCAAGGAGAGGCATTCTTCCCTTTATCACTGCAGCCGTAAAACTTAGAATGAATTTAGAGAAAAAAGTGTTATACTACAAGAAAAAGGAGGATGAGATAGACCATGCGTATCCTGCTCGTTGAAGATGACATAAATATGAACGCATCCCTGAAATATTCCTTAGAACAGGAAGGGTTCCAGGTGGATGCTTGTTTTGACGGGGAAGAAGCCCTGTACTACTGCCACGAAAATCTGTATGACCTTATCCTTTTAGACCGCATGCTGCCCCTCCTCGACGGGCTCGGCGTTCTGAAAAATTTGCGCAGAGAAGGCATGTCCACGCCTGTCATTCTCCTTACCGCCCTGGGAACCCTGAGCGACAAGGTCACCGGCCTGGACTGCGGAGCCGACGACTATCTGGTTAAACCCTTTGCCTTTGACGAGCTATGCGCACGCATCCGCTCCATCGCACGACGCCCCAGAAGATTAGAAAAATCCGACCTTTTGCATGTGGCGGATCTCACTTTTGATCCGGATACCTCCTCGCTTTCCGGTCCGGAAGGTTCCTGCTCCCTCTCTCCTAGAGAAGGCTGCCTGATGGAAACCTTCCTACGTAATCCCGGCGTCCCGCTTTCCCGTGCGACCCTTCTGATGCGGGTTTGGGGACCGGACAGCGATGTGGAGGCAGGAAATCTGGACAATTATATTTATTTTCTGCGCCGCAGGATACGCGCTGTGGGCAGCCGTACCGTTCTACGTACCGTCCGTTGCGTCGGATATCTTCTGGAAACATAGATCCGGATTCCGTCCATTTTACGTCCATGGGAAACGCCTTTTGGCACATAGCTATCAGTAAGAAGGGAGCCTCTCAGCCATGCTCAATCAGGTACACCGACGCCTCGCTCTCCTATACGGAGGAATTATCCTGTCCCTGCTCGTCCTATTATCCGTCTGCTATCTCGCCATTTCTGAAAAAAATCTAAAGGACAACAGCTTCTCTTCCTTTCGCAACGATATGAATACCCTTCTTGGAAACCTGGAAACGCAAACCGTCTTTACCCACGATTGGCTGGCCAAAATGGAAGGAAACGGGAAATATATCATCAGCATTATGGACAATGGACAGGATTTTCTATGGGGGAATCAAAAGGATGATCCCCAGCGCAAAGCCAAAATTCAGGCAGGATGGGACTACTATGAACGCACCTTTAAAATAGGGCCAAATGCGAGGCTCGCCACCTATCACACGGAATTCTCCTTTTCCCTAAACGGCGGCGGACAGGATGATTACTATGGCTGTGTGGCCATCTCCAACCGGACGGACGGGACGCTGGCCATTCTGGTTTTGAAACCGCTGAGCGCCCTCATGGAACAGATCCTGCACCAGAGATGCCTTTTCCTGCTTCTGGTCCTGATAGCAGGTCTGCTTTTATGCATCTTTTCCTGGTACTTCATAGGGCGCCTGCTGCTTCCCATAGAAATCAGCCGGCAAAGTCAAATGGCTTTCGTAGCCGCAGCCTCCCACGAACTGCGCACACCGCTGGCCGTCCTGCTTTCCGCAGCCAACGCCTGCCGCAGGGCCTGCGGAACAGACCGGGAGAAATTCTTTGACATTATGGAAAAAGAAGGCGCCAACATGTCCCGCCTCATTTCAGATCTTCTCCTCCTGGCGGGAGCTGACAGCCAGTCCCTTCCCCTACAGATGGAATCCTGTGAACCGGATACTCTGCTCCTCACAACCTTTGAGGCCTTTGAATCCCTGGCCGTGGAAAAAGGATACCGCCTTTCGATACATCTTCCGGAACAATCCATGCGTCCCTTTTCTTGTGACAGTGGACGCATCCGCCAGCTTCTGTCCATCCTGCTTCACAATGCTTTCAGCTATACGCCCGCAGGAAGCCATATCCGCCTGGAGATGCGCCAGGATAACCAGCGCACCTTCTTTCTGGTCATCGACGACGGTCCCGGAATCCCGGATGATCTGAAAGTCCATGTTTTTGAGCGCTTCTACCGGGGCAGCAAGGAACGGCAGGCGGACGGACATTTCGGCCTGGGACTTTCCATCGCTGCCCAGATCATGGACTCCCATCATGGCAGCATCAACGTCACAGACACCCCGGGCGGAGGGGCCACCTTTACCCTCTCTTTTCCAGGATAAACGAAAGGAGATCGTTAACTCATAGCGAACCTCCGCCCGTGCCCGCATCCTCCTTTTCCCTGGCAAACGCCCCACGCACACGCCGCTTATACGCAATTGCCCTGGGACGAATAAAAATTTCGCTGGACATCCCCTGCCGTTTAAGATTAGAATAGGGAAAGACAATTATGTTTCATTGACCTTTAAAATTCAGGATAGGAGACAGACCATGAGCAAAGTAATATTGACTGGCGACAGGCCCACAGGAAGACTTCATGTTGGACATTATGTGGGATCCCTGAAGCGCAGGGTGGAATTACAGAATTCCGGGGAATACGATAAAATTTTCATTATGATTGCAGATGCGCAGGCCCTTACAGATAATGCGGATAATCCGGAGAAGGTTCGGCAGAATATCATTGAAGTGGCTCTCGACTATCTTTCCTGCGGCCTGGATCCGGAAAAGTCCACACTTTTCATCCAGTCCCAGATACCGGAGCTGTGCGAGCTTTCTTTCTACTATATGAACCTTGTGACCGTTTCCCGGCTCCAGCGCAATCCCACCGTTAAGTCCGAAATCCAGATGCGCAACTTTGAGACCAGCATTCCTGTGGGCTTTTTTACCTATCCCATCAGCCAGGCGGCGGATATCACAGCTTTCCATGCCACCACGGTTCCCGTGGGGGAGGATCAGGCGCCCATGATCGAACAAACGAAGGAGATCGTCCATAAATTCAATTCGGTTTATGGAGAGACACTCACTGACCCCTCTATCCTGCTTCCGGACAGCCAGGCATGTATGCGCCTCCCCGGCATTGACGGGAAAGCTAAAATGAGTAAATCCCTGAATAACTGCATCTATCTCTCCGACAGCGAAGAAGAGGTTCGACAGAAAGTCATGTCCATGTTCACCGACCCCGGCCATCTGCGGGTACAGGATCCCGGAAAGGTGGAGGGCAACCCGGTCTTCATCTATTTGGAGGCTTTCAGCAGAGAAGACCAGTTTGCGCGTTATCTTCCCGAATATCAGAATCTGCAGGAATTGAAGGATCACTATTCCCGAGGCGGGCTGGGCGATGTAAAGGTGAAAAAGTTCCTGAATCAAGTGATGCAAGAGGAACTGGAACCCATCCGCACCCGCAGAAAAGAGTTTGAAAAACGAATACCCGAAATCTATGAAATCCTTAAGAAAGGTAGCGAGGCGGCAGAGGCAGAGGCGGCCCAAACGCTTTCAGAGGTAAAACGGGCCATGAAGATCAACTATTTTGAGGATGCCGCCCTGATACGCGAACAGGCAGAACGTTTTGCTGGCCGGAGCTGATGCTCCGGCCAGGCTTCTTTCCAAGTCGAGAGTACGGCTCCGGAACTGGCTGGAAAGAAGGTTCATCGTCCTTAAAGCGACCGCATTGACCGCTAACCCAGCGCAATATCCAAAATCATCATTACTAGGAAACCTGCCATTACGCCCATCGTACCCACATTGGAATGTTCTCCTAAATGGGCCTCTGGTATCAGTTCTTCCACCACCACATACATCATCGCCCCAGCGGCAAAGCTGAGAAGCCAGGGCATCAACGGCAGGATGCCGCCCGCGATCAGAACCACCAAGACACCGAACAGAGGCTCTACGATTCCCGAAAGGGCTCCCATGAGAAAAGCCCTAGCGGCAGGGATCCCTTCCCGACGCAGGGGGAGGGATATTGCCGCGCCTTCCGGGAAATTCTGGATCCCGATTCCCAGGGCGAGGGCAAAGGCCGCCGTCAGGCTGGCTCCAGCCCCCATTTCCTGGGCCGCCAGGGCAAAGGAAAGTCCCACCGCCATCCCCTCCGGGATATTGTGCAGCGTCACCGCCATTACCAGCAGCGTGGTACGCCGCCAGGGGGTGGCAACCCCTTCCGGATGCCCTGCCCCCGCATGGAGATGAGGAAGGAACTGATCCAGCACCAACAGAAAAATTACGCCCAAAAGGAATCCCCCAGCGGCAGGGATCCAACCGATCATCCCGGCTTCTTCGGCCCGTTCCACAGCCGGGATCAAAAGCGACCACACGGAAGCCGCAATCATCACGCCTGCAGCGAATCCGAGAAAAATCCGCTGGATTTCGGCTTTGATCTCTCCCCGGAATAAAAAGACCATGGACGCTCCCAGCGCCGTCATAAAGAAAGTAAATCCTGTGCCGCCCGCGGCCCACATCAATGCCTGTCCCATCTTCCAACTTACTCCCATCTGCGTGCAAGGCACGCACTCATTCAGGAAGGAAAACGAAGTTCCAATCTTATTCCTTTCCCGCTGTAATCAAACTGCTTCCATGTCGGATCCCGTCCGGGAATATGAGGATCAGCCGACGGTGCAGGAAGGGATTCAGATTTGCCATGAGCGCTTTGTCATCTTCCCACCTGCAAGGATTTGCCGCAACCAGCAGAATCAGCCGGGAGCGCGCCTGATACATCTTGAGTTCCCGAAACAATTCCTCCAATCGCTTTTCTTCCCTACGGCTTTCATATTCACGAAAGGCCTTTTGCGTCATTAAGTGAACGAATGCAGAAATCTCATGCCGAATGCCCTCCTGCGCCCCCCACCAGACCAGATTTAAGCGCACATTGCAAAACGTATCTCCCATGGATTTCAAAATTTCCGCAATTTGCTTTCCATACGCGGCGGCATCCTCCTTTTCCAGACAGGTATCGAACACCACAGCCATCTCCGGCGTAGAGCGGATATCGTTCCCTGGCGCATGCAATACACGCTGTACCATATCCTTTAGCTCTCTGGCCTCTATCGCGCTCAACACGGCCGCGCCCTCCCGTCTCCATCCCGGGTATCCGCGGCCCCATCCAGGCGCTTTTGGAGAAATTCTTTTACCTCCAATAAATTGTTGCAGTTGCCATAGAGCATCGCCCGGATTTCCGCCGTGGGCTCCACTAAGTCCGGCACCATAATAGGCAGCATACCCGCCGCATGGGCGGAACGGATCCCATTGGGGGAGTCCTCAATTGCCGCCGCCTCTCCTGGCTCTACGCCCAGCAGGGTGCAGGCTTTCAGATAAATGTCCGGAAGAGGTTTACTGTGTTCCACCATGTCCCCGCCCACAATTTCCTGAAAATAATCCGTGAATCCGGCCCGCTCCAGGTGGCTTTTCACCGCGCCGGTGGATGTGGAGGAAGCCAGCGCGATCTTCACCTTCTGCCCGGCCAACCAGTCAAGCAGTTCTTCTGTCCCTTTCATGATGGGAAGCCCCTCTGTCTCCACCCTGTGGGAAAACAGTTGTGACGTTTTCCTTCGGAAGGCCTCATAAGGAAAGTCTTTTCCGTACGTTTTCTCCAAAAAGATCTTGCAATCTGTCCGGTTCAGCCCGATACATCCGTATATCCCTTCTTCTATGTCTCCAAGGCCCATTTGAACGGCAGCCTTCCGCCAGCTTTCCATGCTCAACCTTTCCGTATCGAACAGAACCCCATCCATGTCAAATACCACCGCTTTGATCATTTCCGCTCCCATCTCCTCTCATCCGGCTGCTGCGAACAGCCCTCTCTTTTCCTTCGTAAAGCAATCCTGCCAGCTGTGCAAACTGTTCGAGTGTCAACGCTTCGCCCCGTATATTCACAGGCAACCCCATTCTCTCCAATGCCGCCGCCGCTTCCTCCTTTGATACGCCCAGCCCTGCCGCATTCTGCACCCCGTTGACCAACGTTTTGCGCCTTTGATTAAAGGACGCCCTGATCAAAGAAAATAAAAAGGGTACATCCGCCGTTTCCACAGGAGGCTTTTCATATCGGCGCAAGCGAATCACCGTGCTCCCCACGTTTGGCCTGGGAAGAAAACACTCAGGCGGCACATGCGCCACAATCTCCGGCTTGGAATAATACTGTACTGCAAGGGAAAGCGCCCCATAATCCTTTGTACCCGGCCCCACCTGCATCCGGGTCGCCACCTCAGTCTGCACCATGACAGTAATGTCGGAAATGGGCGCATGACTCTCAAAAAGCTGCATGAGAATGGGCGTAGTGATATAATATGGCAGGTTTGCCACCACTTTAAAGGGCCTTCCGCCGTTGTGTTCCTGCGATAGACGATTCACGTCCACCTTTAGTATATCCGCATGGAGGACTGTCACGTTGGAATGTTCGGACAAGGTATCCTCTAAAATCGGGATCAACGCCCTGTCAATTTCCACCGCAATGACCTTTCCTGCGCTCTCGGCCAGATATTGGGTCATGGTTCCGATACCTGGTCCGATTTCCAGGACACAGTCCGTCCTATCCACCTCAGCCGCACGGACAATCTTATCTATAATCCCCGGTTCGATCAGAAAATTCTGTCCGAATTTCTTCTGGAAATGAAACTGGTATTTTTCCAGTACCTCTAAAGTACCGGACAAGGTGCCTAATCTGGGCATGCCTACCTCCCCGTAGTCTGTTTGTAGTATTCATAAAAGTTCTCATTTTTATCCATACGGTTCACCATATCTGGCTTCCGTTCACTCCTGCGGCACCAACAACTAATCTATCCGGAAAAAAGAACGGGCATTTTCTTTGGTAACCTCCTCCACCTGCCTGGCAGAAATTCCCTTCATTTCCGCTATCTGTTCTGCCACTAACGAAAGATAACGCGAGTCATTCCGTTCCCCTCTATGGGGCACGGGAGCTAAATAAGGACAGTCCGTTTCCAGAAGAAGCCGGTCCAGGGGAATATACGCTATGGCCTCCTTTACCTTTTTGGCATTCTTAAAGGTGACGACGCCCCCGATACCAATCATGCATCCCAAATCCAAAAACGCGCGGGCCATTTCCTTAGAATAGGAAAAACAGTGAATATAGGCCGGATTCCCCGCTCCGTATTCCGCCCTCATGATGTCGAGCGTATCCTTTGCCGCATCCCTGGAATGTACCACCACCGGCTTATCCGCCTGCTTGGCCAAATGGAGCTGCCTGATCAGCCACTTCTTTTGAATTTCCCGGTCCGGCTCATCCCAATAGTAATCCAGGCCGATTTCGCCCACCGCCACCACTTTTGGGTGAGAAAGAAGGCCGGCCAGCCAGTCTATCTCTTTTTCTTCCATCTGCCCCGTATACTCCGGATGAATTCCCACCGCCGCATAAATATGAGGAAACCGTTTCGCCAATTCCATCGTGCGCTCAACCGATTCCCGGCTGGCGCCCGCATTCACCACCCCGTCTATACCCTCCTTGGGCAGGAACTGCAAAAGCGCCTCCCTGTCCCCGTCAAACGCCCTATCGTCATAATGGGCATGGCTGTCAAAAATCATTTTTTCTCCCATCTGCCCGCTTAGCGGGCGCTCAAATCAAGGAAGTCGGAAGCGTTCTTCTTTCAGCCTTATACATATATCCCTCTTCGTACAAGACACACACTCCACTCCATTTTTCCAGGATACTACGGCCGTCCCAAACCTAAAATAACACATTTTTAATCATTCTTAAAGCTTGAGAAAAATTTTCTTAAATTTTTTTAAAAAAAGTATTGCCAAATGCCCTTTTCTATAATATAATAAATCTCGCGTTACAGATGAAAAGCGTATGCGCCTTTAGCTCAGTTGGTAGAGCACCTGACTCTTAATCAGGGTGTCCAGGGTTCG
>CANSTU010000043.1 GCA_947650005.1 uncultured Lachnospiraceae bacterium | reverse complement strand
CCGCAGCCAAAGGCGTTGATCATAGTCTTGATCTCCGCATTGGCCAGTACCTTGTCGATGCTGGCCTTCTCCACGTTCAGGATTTTGCCCCGGATGGGCAGGATGGCTTGAAAGTTTCGGTTTCTGGCCATTTTGGCGCTGCCCCCTGCGGAATCCCCCTCCACGATGAAGATTTCGCATTTTTGTGCGTCGCGGGACTCGCAGTTGGCCAGTTTCCCGTTGGAATCAAAAGAAAATTTCTGTTTGGTGAGCATGTTGGTCTTGGCCCGCTCCTCCGTCTTACGGATCTTGGCCGCCTTTTCCGCACAGGAAATGATGCTCTTTAAGGTCTCCAGGTTTCGGTCAAAAAAGCGGGTGATTTCCTCCCCTGCCACCTTGCTGACCACCTTGGCCGCGTCCTGGTTATCCAGCTTGGTCTTGGTCTGCCCCTCGAAACGGGGATCCGGATGCTTGATGGAAATCACCGCTGTCATACCATTGCGCACATCCGCCCCAGTAAAGTTGGAATCCTTTTCCTTCAGGATGTTCAACTCTCTGGAATAGGTGTTGATTACGTTGGTGAAAATCGTCTTGAAGCCGGTAAGATGGGTGCCGCCCTCCGCATTATAGATATTGTTGCAGAATCCCAGCACATTTTCATGGAATTCATTCACATACTGAAAGGCGCCCTCCACGGAAATCCCTTCGCTCTCCCCCGAAAAAAAGACCACATCGCTCACCGTCTCCCTGGATTTGTTCAGATCCCGGATGAAGCCCACGATGCCATCCGGTTCATGATACTCCACCGCCTCCGGCTCTTCTTTCCGTTGATCCGTAAAAACAATGGTCAGGTTCGGGTTCAGATAGGCGGTCTCATGGAGACGGCTCTTCACTTCCTCTTCCCGGAAGCGGGTCTTCTCGAAGATCGTATCGTCCGGAAGAAAGCGGATACAGGTTCCCGTCTCCCTGGTCTTGCCCACCACTGGGAGCAGGCCGTCCACCAGCTCGGTGGTAGGGACTCCCCTGGAATAGGTATCCTCGTAAATCTTCCCTCCGCTCTTCACCCGTACAGAAAGCTGCACGGAAAGGGCGTTCACCACGGAGGAACCCACCCCGTGCAGGCCCCCGCTGGTCTTGTAGGCGTTGTTATCGAACTTTCCGCCCGCGTGCAGCGTGGTGAAAACCAGCCGTTCCGCGCTGATCCCCTTCTCGTGCATCCCCACCGGGATTCCCCGCCCGTTATCCTCCACCGTGGCGGAGCCGTCCGCCTCCAGCGTCACCCAGATTCTATCACAGAATCCTGCCAAATGCTCGTCCACCGCATTGTCCACAATCTCATAGATCAGATGGTTCAGGCCCTTCGTGGACACGCTGCCGATATACATGCCCGGCCTCTTTCGAACCGCCTCCAGCCCTTCCAGGACGGTTATGCTGGAAGCGTCATATGTATTATTTTTATCATTCATGTCTGGCTCCCATCTGCACACTTTAGCGCGCATATCAATCAGGGTGATCCCATCTGCGCTCCTTAGCGCGCGTACAAATCAGGTTTTTTCCTCTCATTCTGCCGCTGGAAGCGACACAATTCGACCATGTGTTCGTCTTTATTGCCTTCGTTATTGTAGCACAAATGTTTCCACATGGAAAGGAGAAAATAATTTATGCTTTCCTTCTGGCATTTCCCCTCCCCATTTTTCAATGCGGCCACCCGAAGCCCGAACTGGGGAGCCGCCAAGGGCTTAAGTTGACCGCACTGCCTCCTTTTGCTATAATGCAACAAGGCAGCATGCCGGGAAAGGAAGCTCTTTTATGCACACTCACTCCAACACCTATTCCATTCCAAAGAAACTGGCCCTCATCAACGATCTAGCAGGCTATGGGCGCTGTTCCCTCACGGAGGCCATACCGATCATCAGCGCTATGCGGGTACAGGCCTGTCCTGTTCCCACCTCCCTTTTCTCCAACCATACCGGGTTTGCCACCCATTTTATGCATGACTGTACGCCCTATATGCCGGATTATCTGGACGCATGGGCCAGGCTGGGAATCCGTTTTGACGGGATCTACTGCGGCTTTTTAGGAAGTGCAGGGCAGGTTTCCATCGTGGAGGATTATCTTAGCTCCTGTCCGGACACTCTTTTCATTCTGGATCCGGTGCTTGGGGATCACGGGAGAGCCTACCGCACCATCACCGAAGAGCACTGCCGCCGCATGAAATCCCTGTTATGCCGGGCGCGTATCATCACTCCCAATATCACTGAAGCCTGCCTGCTCACGGATACGCCTTATCGGGAATCCGGCTGGGATGAGGGACAACTCCGCCTGCTGGCCAGGCAGCTCCACGCCATGGGGCCGGAACGGGTAGTGATCACAGGCCTGCGGGAGGGGGAAGATTATATCAATTTTATTTCTGAAGGAACCTCCTGCCAGAAAACAGACGTCAATCGGGCGCATTCCGCCGGGCATTCCTGGCATGGGACAGGGGATATCTTCGCTTCTATCGTCGCCGCCGATGCGCTGAACGCAGTCCCTTTTCCACGGTCGGTGGAAAAAGCGGCCTTTTTCGTCCGTACCTGCATCGAGGCCTCCATCCGCCTGGGCATACCGGAATCGGACGGCGTATGTTTTGAAAATTTTCTCGGGCTGCTCACACAGCCTGAATGAGATTTGAACGCGTGCTAAAGCACGCAGATGGGAGCATGGTTGAAAGAAGGACACTTTCAACCTCCTTGATTTGAACGCGTGCTAAAGCACGCAGATGGGAGCAAGCCATGAATAAAAAAGAAATCCTGGAAATCAGAAAACAGTATACCCATGAATGGTGTGCCATCTCACGGATCTGCACCTGTTATGTGGATGGCGAAAAGAACATCAAGACCCAGATGAAGGAAGCGTTTCTCTCCCTTCCAGAGGAAGAAACCTTTAAATATTTCAATATATTCAAACAGACCCTTTCCGGCACCCTCGGCAAAAACCTGTTGAATCTGGAATTTCCCTTAGAGGCGGAAAACGCTGGAGGCGCCCAAGAATTCCTGCTGCGTCTGCGGGACAGTCAGTTGAAGGACGAAGCGCTTCTGGAGGAATTCTATCAAAAGATCATTGACCATTATTACTTTCCGGAAAATTATTACATCATCCTGATCCATGCAGCCTATGATATCCCTGGCAGATCCCTGGACGGTTCCGAGATGTTCGACGCCTCCGACAACGTCTATGAATACCTGCTTTGCAGCCTGTGCCCAGTGAAGCTGTCAAAACCCGGCCTTTTCTACAACATGGAACATAACCAGATCGAAAACCGCATCCGGGATTGGGTGGTGGAGCCTCCCGTAAAGGGCTTCCTCTTCCCTGCCTTCAACGACAGAAATTCAGATATCCACAGCATGTTGTATTTTTCCAAAATGGCAGAAGAGCTTCAGCCCGATTTCATCCAGTCCATGTTCGGCTGTACCCTGCCTCTTACCGCCAAGACCCAGAAGGAATCCTTTCACACCCTGATCTCCGATACGCTGGGAGAAGATGCGGATTATGAGCTAGTGAAAAACATCCACGGCCATCTCAACGAGTTGATGGAAGAGGCAAAGGATTCACCGGATCCCCTGGTGCTCACCCAGCCGGATGTGAAACGGCTTTTTGAGTACAGCGGCGTTCCGGAGGAGCGGATGGAGCATTTCGATAAAGCCTTTGAAGCAGCAGCCGGAGAAAAGGCTTCGCTGCTGGCTTCCAACATCGCTGGCGGACGACAGTTTGCCATCGAAACCCCGGATGTAACCGTCAAAGTAAAGCCGGAATGCGCCGACCTGATCGAAACGCGCATCATTGACGGCAAACAGTGCCTGGTGATCACGGTAAACGACCATATAGAAGTGAACGGGGTCAACGTACGTACCATTCCTTCCGATCCAGATGAAAGACAGGAAGGCAGGCAGATCCCCGCCTCCATGCAGGAGAGCGCAGAATCTTCCTCCGCCCAGGAAGACGAGGAACATATCCCCATGGAGGCCGTACAGGCCGCCTGGGCCAGTTCTTCCTTCTCCCCTGCCTCCACCTGACAAAATGCAGGCGGCTTCTGCCGCCCGCATTAGGATAAACACAAGAATGTCCCTGCTACCCCAACGGGCCAACTTAAGGCCAGGGCCGCATCCCGCCGGGAGCCTTCAGGGCCGCAGGCAGAAACGGCACGCCACGGCTTTGAGGGGAGGGACACGGGATATTTTCTGAGCGCGCTCATGCCGGACATTGCGCCGAGCCCTGGACGCTTCCCAGTCGGGATGTGGCCCTCCTGGGAAGCAGGTCTCGTCTCCATGGCATGAAAGGCGCTCAGAAAATATCCCGTGTCCCTCCCCTCAAAGCCGTGGCGTGCCGTTTCTGCCTGCGGCCCTGAAGGCTCCCGGCGGGATGCGGCCCTGGCCCTAAGTTGGCCCGTTGGGGTAGCAGGGACATTCTTGCATATGCCTCAGCGCGTCTCGTCCTCCGCCATCCTGTATCCTACTCCGATTTCGGTAAGGATGAACTGGGGTTCCGCCGGATTTTTTTCCAGCTTCCGGCGAATGTTAGCCATATTCACCCGCAGAATCCGGTTATTATCGTCCGCATAGGGGCCCCAGACATGGGAAATGATGGTGTCATAGGTCATAACCCTGCCCGAATTCCTGGCCAGAAAGGATACGATCTTGAACTCCACCTGAGTTAAATGCACCGCTTCTGCATCCACGCTCACCAATCGCCTGTCAAAGTCGATGAGAAGCCCGCCATACTGATAGGGTTTGTCTACCACGTTTCCTCCGCCCGCCGAAGCGTTTCCATGGCGCAGAGCCGTCCGGATACGGGCCATGAGCTCTGAAGAGCCAAAGGGTTTTGTGATATAATCGTCTGCACCCAGATCCAGGGCCATAACCTTCTCCCTCTCCTGAACGCGCGCCGAAATCACTATAATTGGAATGGCGGAATAGTTCCTTATCTGCCTGATCACGTCCATGCCGTCTATATCCGGAAGTCCCAGATCCAGCAGGATTACTTCCGGACATTGGGAAGCCGTCAGGGAGATCCCTTCTCTTCCCAGCCCGGTGGTGATCACTTTATAGTCCTGTGCCTTCAGGGTTGTGGCAATGAAGTCGCAGATATTCTTTTCATCCTCAATAATCAGTATCGTAACCTTGACCGACATTTCTTACCTCCAGCATATTGCAATCTTTCCCTGCGATACTGCCGCCAATAAAAGTTTGAAGCAACGTTTCAAACTTTCCTCGCATTCTGCCTCCAATATGCAGCGCGCATCAAGGAAAGCTCCCTCGACAGGCCGTGTCATTCCCATACAAACAATGGGGACAAGATAGGCAGAGCGGCCAGGGAGGCAGGATTTTCGCGAATGTGCCATTCGTGTACAGACAAAGGGATCAGAACGTTTTAATTGCCGCCGCTTTGCTTGGGCAGCGTAAAACAGATCCTCGCGCCCTTTTCCAGATTTTCCGCTTGAATCTTTCCACCATGAGCCAAAATGATCGTCTTACAGATGGACAAGCCGATCCCCATTCCCTTGTGTCCGTCCGCGCTGACATTTTCCGTCTGCCCCACTCCGTCAAAGATCGTCTCCAGCTTATCCGGAGCGATCCCTCCCCCCTGGTCCGTCACGCAGAAGGTCACCGCATCTTTTCCTATCTCCGCCCTGCATTCCACCACCTCCCTGCTTCCCGCATGGTAAATGGCGTTTTCCATTAAATTCATCAGAACCTGCTCGATCAGGGTGGCATCCATCGGGATCATCACGAATTCCTCTGGCAGGAGCACGCGGATATTGGCGTCCGGAATCCTCTTTTTCAGGCGAAACACAGCTTCTGACATCACCTCTTCCACGGGCTCCATGGATTTATTCACATTGGCGGACCCATTTCGAATCCGTGTCACTGTGAGCAGGTTTTCCACCATGTTCAACAGCCAGTTGGCATCCTCTCCAATGTGGCACACCAGCTCCCGTTTCTCTTCCTCCGTCAGCCTGTCCTCATTTTCCAGATAGGAACTGCTGGCCCCGATGATTCCGGTAAGAGGCGTCCGCAGGTCGTGAGAGACCGCACGCAGGAGATTGGCCCTCATTTTCTCCTTTTCCGCATCCGCAAGCAGCTTTTCCCGCTCCGCTAGCACCTCCGCCTGCCTTTTCAGCTGGGAAGTACCTGCGCTGGTCAGCGTGGATACCACGATCATACATGCAAATGTAATCGGATATCCGTCCAAGAAAAAATTGAGCTGCCAATACGGATAGGTAAAAAGATAATTGACGCAGACCACGGAGATCATTCCTGCCAAAATCCCCGGCAGATACCCTTCCGTCATACGTGAAACGAGGAGGAGGGCCAGTGTATAAAACATGATCACATTAATAATCTGGCCCGTCATCCTGTCATACAGAAAAGAAAGGATCGTAGCAACAAAAAGGATGCCGAAGGTGATTCCGACATCCTTCCATCTGATTTTGTAGCTGGAAGAAAAAAATTCCTTTTTCATATCACGCCCGCGCTTTACATCTCAGGCATAACCACGGCTGCGATAAAGTAAGCTGCCACTCCCAAAAAGCCCGCACCAAGAATCACGCTGGCCGCAATCCATATCAACCGCACAATCGTGGGATCCCACCCAAAATATTCTGCGATCCCAGCGCACACGCCGCACACCAACCTGTTGGTGGAGGATTTGGCCAGCCTTCTTACGGGGCTGTTCTGCCAGCCATTATCGTTACGCCAATAGCCGTTTGGCCCGTTGTCGTAGGGACCTTGGTAGCCATGGTTCTCATAGCCGCCCTGATAGCCGTTCCCATTTCCATATCCATAATTCTGGCCGTTTCCGCCATTCTGCCAACCATTATTATTGTCGTTCTGGTTATTGTTGTTATATTCGTCCATCCTAATCTCCATTCCGCCGCTTTGCGGCTCCCTATTTTCCTATTATCCTCTACCTTCACTCATTTGTAAAGTAAATTTCGATACTTCCCATGGAAGTTTCCAGATCAAAGGTGCTGTCCGATCCGTTATTCACGTCCGATTCCACTCCCATGCCGGAATAATTCCCCGCATAGCTATTTCCTTCTATCTGTATGCTCCCCATGGCAGCTTCCACGCGGTAATTATGGTCTTCTGCTTTTCCTTCCACTTCCATGACCATGCTTCCCATATCGCATTCTCCCTTCACGTCACCACTGATCTTTCCGGAGAAGTTCATGCTTCCCATGCCGATCTGGAAATCCATCTTTTCCACATCCGCTTCCCAGGTTTCAATTTCACCCATGCCGAGGTCAAATTCCGCCTCTTTTGCAACCATACTGGAAAAATACAGGGAACCGGCGGCCACATCGCATTTCAGTTCTTTGGCGTTCATATAATCCACACCTGCCGAACCCGCTCCCACCTGGATTTTAGCCTGATCGAAGCTGCTTTCCCGTGGAAGGTAGACGTACACGCTCCCGTTTCCGTAATCCGGATTTCTCCAAGATACGCGGTCAAGGGCTTTGATATAGAGCACGCCGTCCTCCACATAGTACTGCGCTTTCTTGAGGTTATATCCCTCTATCAGGAATTCGTCCTCATCGGATTCACAGATATAAAAGCCGATGCCGGACACATCCACATCCAAACTCAATGTCCCCTTCTCAAGCATACTACGCACATCGCCTGAAAGGGTCTCCCTGAAGTCCCCTGCGTGCATCGGCTGATCGTCATCGAAATCCAGATTATAATCCGCTTCTCCGTATTCATTTCCTTCCTGATAGAAAACCATGGGAACCGTAAGCGCATCCCGTCCTATCATCTCGTTCAGCTGATTCCTCCCTCCGGCCACAAGGCCGGCCACGGAAAAAATTCCGCCCGTTATTACTAGCACTGCCGAGATACCCAATATCACTTTCGCAAACTTATTCATTTATTTCCCCCTGCAGTATCGCAGGCTGCGCCTGCGATACTGCTTCTAAAAAACTTCTAACGCCTTTTCCTTTTATGTTAGCTGAAGAACGTCTGTGACAGTCCCTACCCCATCCGTTTGCGGAAGGGCCATTTACACAGGCTCACAAATCCCCGGCATGCCATGGGAACCACCTTGGCCATGAGCCATGCCATCAAAACGGTCAACGCCAGACCGAGGCCGGTACAGACCATCCCTCCGCCCATCAGATAAACGGCTGCCATGGGCGCCACAAAGATCTTGGCAAAAGCGACGCCGATCATCACAATTCCGGCAATCAAGACTGCAATCCCAGCGATTACAAGGGCTGCCAACCCGACGACCAACGCTAACAAAAGGCCCAGCACCGCTGCTAAAACTCCCAGAAACAGCGGGACTACAATGGGAATGACGAAAATTCCAAGCATAATTAACAAAAGAATTTCACCGGTGCTCCTTCGCCCGTATCTGCGGCCCGGATTTGCCCCATAAGGCGGCCTGCCATATCCCTGGCCATACCCGCCCGGCCCGCCGCCGCCATAATAGGCGCCGCCTGGCCCGCCGTTTCCCTGTCCCTGCCAAGGGCCGTTCCACGGGCCGTTTCCCTGATATTGGGATTGGTACGCATTCCTGCCGTCTCTCCCATTGCGTCCGTCCGGCTGTCCCTGCCAACGATTGTCATGAGGCCCAGGCCCATAACCATTATTTCCATATCCATAGGCAGGACCGCCCTGCGCATTCCTCCAACCCTCATTTGGCTGTCCCTGCGGCCCATAGTTCGAATGTCCAGGGCCGTATCCTTGCTGCGCTCTTTCCTGCTGCCTTGTCTGGGACTCCTGATGCTTCCATCCGGCGCTTTCCGGATTGGTCTCCTCCCCCATGTCTTCCTTTTGGCCGGATACGGAAGGTTCCGGGATTTCCCACCTTGAAGCGTTCTTCTCCTCCGCTCTGGCTTCCATCTGTTTCATATAGGCTTCCATATCCATGGCTGCCGGCTCCTCTGCCTTTTTGCCGTCCTCATTCCGGACGTTTTCCGTTACGGGAACCTGCTCATCGGGCGCTTCTTCTTTCCCCTCCTCTGTCTGAAGCTCCTGCGCTTTGAGGGGATCGGACGACTCCCGCGCAAAAGGCTTCCCCTCTTCCAATCCAGCCCGGATGCTGTCCGCCACCTGTGCAGGAGATCCCAGCTCCTTTAAAACGTCCGCCTCCTTTTCGACTCCTGCGTCCTCCAGATAATCTTCATAATACCGCAGGGCTTCTTCCCTTTCGGTCTGTGGAACATCCCCGAGAAGACCTTCTAGCTGTTCCATAAATTCCTGTCTGCCCATTTCTACCTCTCATTTCTGCCGCCTGCAGGCGGCTTTCAATCTCCGCTTTCTTCAAATATCCCAGTGATCCTTTCGGAATAGCACTTCCATTCTTCCCTGTATGCGGTCAGACTGGCCCGTCCGCTTTCGGTCAGCCGGTAATAACGGCGTTTTCTTCCCGCAAATTCCCTGTCATATACGTCAAGGCATCCATCCCTCTGTAATCTACGCAGAACCGGATAAAGGGTGGATTCGGATAAATCAATCACCTGGCGAGTCTCCTGCGTGATCTTATATCCATAAGTCCCTTCCGGCTCCTTGGATACAATGGCGAGGACGACCGCATCCAGCAGGGCCGCTCCTGTGTTAAAAATCATTTTACCTCTCATTCTGCCGCCGGAGGCGGCCCTCGAACCCGCAACCGCTTCCGCCCATCTATGGGAGCGAAAACAATTCTAAATATTATATGCCATATAGTATTGCTCCATAGCTATACTATAAGCCATCTATCGATCGGATACAAGGAATAAAGGGGGAAAAAACGTTGAAAAAAAGCTGATTAAAAGCGAAAGAAATTCTTAAGATGTTTTCCTCTAAAGCAAAGCCAAGATCATACGTCCAGACGTCTTCTTCAAAAAAAGAATGACGGCCGGCGCCAAAAAACGGCCGCATTCGTCTGTACCAAAGACCGCGGCCGCTCCCCTTTTCTCTATATACGCCATTCGATATGGCTGCCCTTCTCCGTCTTTTTCACGACAATCTGCCGTTCCATCTGCTCCTTGAGCTCCGGCACATGGGAAATGATCCCCACCAGGCGTTTTCCCTCCGCCAGCTGTTGCAGGATGCGGATGGCCCGCAGCCTGCTTTCCTCATCCAAGGCTCCAAAGCCCTCGTCGATAAACAGGGCGTCTATCTTCACGTTGCCCGCAGTCTGCGCGATCACATCCGCCATTCCCAGCGCCATGGCCAACGCGGCCAGGAAGGATTCTCCTCCGGAGAGGGTCTTGACGTCCCGCACCTTGTCCGTCACCAGGCTGTAGACATCCAGATCCAGCCCCACTTCGCCCTGTTTTCCCAGCGCATCCAATTCCCTGCATTGGAGCAGGAATGCTCCCTCCGCCATCACCTTCAGGCGGCGATTGGCGGCTTCGATCATCCGGGTAAAGTATTGCCTCTGCACATAGGTCTGGAAGTCCAGCCCGATGCTCCCCGTTATTCTCCCGTTAGCCGTCTCGTACAGCGTATGGATGAGGCCGTATTCCTCTTCGAGCCCCTCCGCGCTTTTCCAAAGTCGTTCCAAATTACAGAAGGCCTGAAGATTCCTGCTATGGATCCCTGCGAGGCGGTTTTCCTCCCTTTCCATCCCTTCCTGCTGCCCTCGCAGCGCATCAACGCGTTCCTGCCATTCCCGGATGTCCTTCGGCTCCTTTCCCGCAAGCTGCCGCTGGTACTGTTCACAGATCGTTCGGCTGCGCAGCAGTTTCTCTTCATATTCCCTGCACTCTTGCTCCAGGCGTACCATCTTTGCTTCTTCCTGGAGGACTTCCTTCCATTCCTCTGTAGAAGAGAATCCCTGTTCCCCGATCATTGTATAGTATGCTTTCTGTGCCTGAGATGCCGCCCGGGCCAACAGCTCTGCGTTTTCTTCCTCCGCCCGTAGGCTTCCCTTCGTCTCCCGCTCCTCCTGGAGCAGTTCATCCCTTCGGGCAGAGGCGGCCTCCCATTCCGCTCCCAGAGCCTTTTCTTCCGCTTCCAGTCCGGCCAATTCTGCGCGTATCGCCCATTCCTCTTCTCCGGGAAGCCTTTTTTTTAGCTGTTCCGCCTGGATGCGGCGCTCCGCCAGGGCGACCTCTTTCTCCTGCAAAAATGCCTGGGCCGCTATCCTTCTCTCCTCCGCTTCCTCCCGGAGCGCTTCCTCCTGCCTCTGCTGTTTCCGGTTTTCTGTAAGAAGCTGTTTTGCCTCGGATGCTTCCTTCCTCTTTTTCTCCGTCTCGTCCAAATGTTTCTTACAGGAAGACAGGGCAGCTTCCACCGCTTGGACAATCTCCTGCGCATCCGCCTTTGCGGCTCCCGGCGCATAGACCGCCAACGCCTGCAGTTCTTCCCGGATGCGTTCTTCCCGCTGCCTACAGCTCTCCGCCGTCCGCACGGCAGCCCAAGAGGCGGCAGAGCGACGCTTTTCCGCCTCATCCCTGGCATGCCTGGCATCCTCCACATCTGCCTGGGTGACGCGCTCCCCGGGCAGGCCGGCAAGGGAGGGATGATGGACGGAACCGCACACCGGACAGGCCTGTCCTTCCTCCAGGCTGGAAGCCATTAGACCTGCCTGCGCCTCCAGAAAAATCCGGTACGCCCGGCCGTATTCCGCTTCCGCCCGATCGTAATTCTCCATTTCTCCGGCCAGGCTTTCCTGGCAGGCGGACAGCTCCTGTGTCTCCCTTTGCCAGCTGCCCACCGCCTTTCTCAGCGCTGCCAGCCGTTCCTTCCTTACCAGTGCCTGCTCTTTCTTCTGCTCCAGCTGCGCCAAGGACGCCGCGCTCTCCTCCAGTTCTTCCCCTCTGGCTGCCAGCTTTCTTTGACGCGCCGCGCTCTCCTCCGCCGCCTCCTGGGCCAGACGGCATGCTTCTTGAGCCTTCTGCGCCTCTCTCTGCGCAGCCGCAAACGCCTGCTCCGCCCGCTTCCATTCCCCAAAAAGGGGAAGCAGATCACGGATCCGAAGGATCCGCTTCCTGATTGTGGGAAGACGCGCTTCCCCCTTTTGGCTGCATTCTCCCAAAGAACGTTCCGCCTCTGCCCTCTTCGCGCAAAAATCTTCCAGCCTGTGAGCCAGGTTCCTTTGGCGTGAACGCGACTTTTCTTCTTCCAGCCGTCTTTCTACGAATTTTTTCTCCTCCCCAGCCACCTTTTCCGCGCGTCTGGCCAGAGCGAGGCATTCTTTTTTTTCCTCCTGTTGCGCCGCTTGCTCCATCAGCCGCGACAGCGTCACTCTCTCCGCTTCCCATTCCGAAAACAGTCTGTTTTCCTCCTCCGCCCGGTGGACGGCCGCCTCAAGAGCCGCGCATTCCCTCTCCGTCTCCCGACGCAGGCCGCGCTGCTTTTGCTGCCTCACTGCCGTTTCGTCCAGCATCCCGGACAACGTTTCCCGTATCCTTCCCGTTCCGGTCTCCCGGAAACGCAGAAGTTCCCCCCAGGTTTCCGCCCAGGCTTCGTCCGGCGCTTCCACGTTCTCCAGTTCATGGGAGACGAGCTTCCGGTTATCCTCCAGGCCATCGTATAATCGGTTGTTTTCCTCCCGCAGCCTCTGCTGAATGCGGCCGTAGATCCCCGTATGAAAGATCCGGGAAAAGATTTCCTTGCGATCCCGGGAGGACGCGTGCAGCAGCTTCAGATAATCCCCCTGGGCGATCATGGCAATCTGGGAGAACTGGTCAAAATCCACGCCCACGATTTCCTGCAGCTTCCGATTCACATCCCGCACGTTTCCCGGCTGCTGGGTGCCGTCCGGCAACAGGAGCCGCGCCTTGGCCTGCACTTGGATCCTGGCATACTCCCCCTCCTTATTTTTCCGCCTACTCACCCGGCTGTATGCGGGGCTCCTGGTCACCTCGTAGACTTTTCCCTGCTGGGAAAAGCGCAGGGAAACATAGGTTTCCTGTCCGTCCGCCGCATACTGGCTGCGCATCATGCTTCCGTCCCTGGACGAAACGCTGCATTCCCCGAACAGGGCATAGGCCACCCCGTCAAAGATCGTCGTTTTCCCCGCCCCAGTATCTCCGGTGATGAGAAAGATCCCGTGGCCAATTTTTTCAAAATCCACGACTTCCTCTCCCGCATAGGAGCCGAACGCGGACATGACGATACGCAGCGGTTTCACAACCCTTCCTCCTTCGTTTCCTGAATCAAGCGTTCCATTATCCTCTCCTCCGCTTCGGACAGCTGTTCGCGGCGCACAGCCTCAAAGAATCGGCGGAATGCCTCCAGCGGCCGCAGCAAGGGCATTTCTCCCCCTTCCTCCCGCAGCCGCCTTCTCGTCCGCTCATTATCAAACCGAAGCTCCAGCAGATGGTCGTATCTCTCCTCCAACCGTTCCCGGATGCGGTAAGGTTCGCCCTCCTGGGTAATGGTGACGCTTACGTAATCATGGCAGACGGCCCCGGCCGGATCGCTCCCCTTGTTTTCCGCAGCCTGTCCGCCCGCTCCTGCTGCCGCCAATACCTCTTCCAACGTTCCTCTCACCCGGCGCACGTCTCTGGGGGCGTAGAGTGGAAGGAAATCCACTTCTGCCGCCTTGCCTTTCTCTTTGAGCGTTACCATGGTGACCGCTTTCCTATGGAGCTCTTCACTCACCGAATATTTACAAGGACTGCCGCAGTAGCGCGCATTCTTCCCGCCGCACCTCTGTGCCCCGTGCAGATGTCCCAGGGCCGCATAATCAAACCTGTCCAGCACAGAGGCGTCCACCCGATCCAGCCCGCCCGCCATAATCATTGCAGTTTCCGATTCACAGGTCTTGGGCCCTTCCTTTGAACCAGCATAAAACTGATGGGAAAGGATCACGTTCCGGATGGAAAGATCGATCTGCTCCCGATCCAACACTTCCCGCACTGCGCTTTCATATCCGTCGATCAAACCTTCTTCAAACAGCGGCCGCACATAACCGGGCTTCAAAAAGGGCAAAAGATAAAAGGCCACAGGGCCGTATTCGTCCTCCAGCGTGATTTTTTTCAGATATTCTTCCCTCTTTTGGGGCGGGAATACGGAGATATGGATTCGGTGTTTTTCCAGAAAAGAAGAGGCATAGGCCAGGCGTTCCGGGGAATCATGGTTCCCGGCAATGATCAGCACCGGGATCTTCGGCCGTATTTCGGACAGCTCCTGTAAAAAACGGTCGAAAATCCCGTATGCCTCACCCGACGGGGCCGATTTATCGTAGATATCCCCGCAAATTGCGATGGCATCCGGATGCTCCTTTTGGGCAAGGAATACGATCTGGGAAAGGATGCTTTCCTGATTCTCTTTCAGGCTGTAGCCGTTCAGATACTTTCCGATGTGCAGGTCAGACAGGTGAAAAAGTTTCATGGGCGGCCCTCCCTTATGTGTTCATTCAAAAATTCTCAAAGTCCTGGGGCTCCCCATACTCCATGCTCCAAAATTCCGGGCCTTCAAAATCGGTACGGCCCACCTGTTCCCTTTCAAAATCAGCCACGCAATGCAGAAACGCTTCGCCGTACTTGTCATATTTGAATTCGCCCACTCCGGCCACGGACAGCATTTCGTTCCTGTTTCTGGGTCGGATTACGCACATATGGGAAAGGGTCTTATCGGAGAAAACGATATAGGGGGGCACGCCCTCCTTCCTGGCAATCTCAGCGCGCAGGCGGCGCAGCGTTTCAAAGAGCTGCTCGTCCTCTTTACTGAGCACAAATCCGGCAGCGCCCTTTCTCGTCTTCCCTGTCCTCTCCTTCTTCTCCGGCCTCTCCTGCTCCCGAGCCATTTTCATGAGAATGGGTTCCTTTGGCTCCAGCGCTTGGGCAGATTTTTTCGTGAGCTTTACGATGGCGTACTCATCCGGCGTCACGGTAAGATATTCCTGTAACATCAGGAAATTCATCACCTGGCGCAGTTTATAGGTTGGTATCTTCGCCAACTCGCCGTAATGGGGATTCGTATCCATGCGGTACTGCCTGATCTTCGCCGTATTGGCGCCGTGTACCGCATCAATGATCACATTCACCCCATAACGCTGACGGCAGGAAAGCACGCAGCCAGCCAGGGCGCGCACAATTTCCGTCACATCCACTTCTTCAAAGCCGGTTAAGCAGTTGGCACAGTTGCCGCAGTAATTGGAGCCGTATTCCCCGAAGTATCGGAGTATGTAGTCCCGCAGGCAGTCATTGGTAAAGCAGTAAAAGGTCATACGCCGCAGCCGTTCCCGGTCGCGTTCCTGTACCAGAGCGCGGGTCATGGGATCTAATTCCTGGTTCTCCGTATTGTGATCGATAAAAAATTGATTGGTGATCACATCCTGTCCGCCGTAGAGCAGAATGCATTCCGCGGGCTCTCCGTCCCGGCCCGCCCGGCCTGCTTCCTGATAGTAGCTTTCCATGTTTTTAGGCATATTGTAATGGATCACATAGCGTACGTTGGATTTGTCGATTCCCATCCCAAAGGCATTCGTGGCAACCATGATAGGAAATCTGTCATAGATAAAGTCGTCCTGATTGCGCTTGCGTTCCCCGTCGCCAAGGCCGGCATGGTATCTGGTCACCGGAAACCCATCCCGCTGCAACCTGGAACACACCTCTTCCACATGCTTTCGTGTCAGGCAGTAGATGATGCCGCTTTCCCCTTTGTGGTTCTCCAGATATTTCTTTATTGTATCGTATTTGTCCTTCGGGGCGTTCACGGCAAAGTACAGGTTCGGGCGGTCGAATCCCGTAGTGGTAACCATGGGCTCACGCAGCTGCAGCAGGTCGATGATATCGTCCCGTACCTCCTTCGTGGCCGTGGCAGTAAAGGCGGCGACCACCGGACGGTTCTGGAGGCGATCGATGAATTCCGTAATCTTCAGGTATCCCGGCCGGAAGTCCTGTCCCCACTGGGACACACAGTGCGCCTCGTCCACGGCTACCATGGAGATTTCCGCACGCAGGGCGAATTCCAGAAAAGAGTCCGTAAGCAGCCGTTCTGGAGCCACATAGATGATCTTATACCTGCCTTCCCCAGCCAGGGATAGCGCCTTGAAATACTGGTTCTGGGTTAGGGAACTATTAAGAAACGCCGCATGGATCCCCGCCTGATTCAGGGTCATGACCTGATCCTTCATCAGCGAGATCAGCGGCGAAATCACCAGCGTAATACCGGGCAGCATCAGGGCCGGAACCTGGAAACACAGGGATTTCCCGGCTCCCGTGGGCATAATTCCCAACGTATCCCCTCCGCCCAAAATGCTGTCGATCAAGGCTTCCTGACCGCTCCGAAAGCTGTCATAGCCGAAATATTGCTTTAGAATTTGTTGTTTATCCATTTGTATGCTCCGCCATCTCTCACGCCTCGGGATCATTCCTCACCGTAAGCGCCACCGCCAGCGATCCGGGCCCGATATGGCACGCCACGCTCAAAGACAGCGGGTCGATATGGCTCTGCGCCCCGGGGAAAATCTCCAGAAGCTCTCTCTGGAAATCCCGGGCCGCTTCCTCGTTGTCCGTATGGGCGATATCCACCCAAATGCCGCAGTTCTCCAGCGGCCGTCCAAACCGTTTTGTCACATCGTTTTTGGCCGCGTTGATCATGATCTGGCGCCCCGAAGCCGTGGTTCTGGCTTTGGCAAAGGCGTCCAACTTTTCCCCCTGAATGGTCAGCACAGGCTTCAGGCGCAGGAAGGTTCCCAACGCCGCGGCTGCCGGAGTGATACGTCCTCCCTTTTTCAGATAGGTAAGAGTGTCCAGCATAATGTAAATGCTAGAATTAAATTTATCCTTTTCCAGGAACTCACGGATGGCAGCAGCTTCCATGCCCTCTTCCGCCATTCTGTGCGCATCCATTACGGAACGGCGCTGGGTAACGGAGATGCGCTGATTGTTTGCCACCTGCACCTTCCCGTCATACTCCTGGGAGAGCATTATGGCCGTCTGGCAGGAGCCCGATAGCCCGCTGCTCATGGGGATATGGACGATCTGATCATGGGTCTCCAACAGGCCATCCCAGAGCTTCATCACGGATTCTGGCGTCGGCTGGGAGGTGGATATGTTGGCGCCGCCCCTTAATTTCTGATAAAATTCCTCCTGCGTTAAGTTAATCCCTTCAAAGAACGTCTCACCTTCTATCATAAAAGGCATAGGCAGGACAAAAACGCCCATTTCCTCGGCCTGTGCCTGGGTGATTCCACTGTTGCTGTCTGTGACGATCGCTACTTTTGGCATATTAATCCTTTCCCGCCCGGTCTGGCGGGCGCTCAATTTATCCTTATTCTACCTTTAGATACTTCTAAAGTCAATGGAATTCCTCCATACCGCATCCTCCCATTCATATAGGGACAGATACTTTCCGGCAGAGCGACTCGGATCCTCTGCCGTAATCCGTTCCGCCAGAGCGCTTGCCGCCAGCAGCACGTCAGAGTCCTGGTAGATATCCCCGATCTTGAAATCCAAAAGTCCGCTCTGCCGAATCCCGAAAAGATCTCCGGGGCCCCGCAGTTTCAGATCTTCATTGGCAATATAAAATCCGTCGTTGGAGGTGTTCAGGATCTGGAGCCTTTTCATCGTCTGCTCGTTTTCATTGGAAGAAAGAAAAATGCAATAGCTCTGGGCATCTCCCCGTCCCACACGTCCCCGGAGCTGGTGAAGCTGGGCCAGGCCGAATCGCTCCGCGTTTTCCACCATCATCACCGTGGCGTTGGGCACATTGATTCCCACTTCTATGACCGTGGTGGACACCAGGATATCCAGCTGCCCGGCGGCAAAGGCTTCCATGATCCGGTTCTTCTCCCCCGGCTTCATCCTGCCGTGAAGGGCTTCTATACGGACGTTCTCCGGCAGGGCGGAGCGGAGCTTGTCAGCATAATCCGTCACATTTTCCAGCCCTTCCATCTCTCCCTCTTCCACCATGGGGCAGATACAGTACACTTGATGCCCGGCCTCCACCTGATTTTTCAGAAAAGAATAGGCCTTCGGACGATAGGCCGTTCCCACCACACAATTTTTAATAGGCCTACGGCCGGCCGGCAGTTCATCCACGATGGATACGTGCAGATCTCCGTACAGCACGATGGCGAGCGTCCTAGGAATGGGCGTGGCGCTCATCACCAGCACATGGCAGCCTTCCCCTTTATCCGCCAGCGTTTCCCTCTGCCTGACGCCAAACCGGTGCTGCTCGTCCGTGACGGCCAGCGCCAGGTTTTGGTATTCCACGCCGCCCTGGATCAGAGCATGGGTCCCAATGATCACATTCGCCTCGCCGGACGCCGCCTTCCGATATCCTTCCCTCTTTTCCTTTGCCGTCATGGAACCGGTGAGCAGAAGCGGTTCCACGCACAGGCCATAGTCTTCCTTCAGTTTGCAAAGCGCTTCATAATGCTGGCAGGCCAACACCTCCGTGGGAGCCATCAGACAGCCCTGCTTTCCATTAGCCGCACACAACAGGAGCGCCAGAAAGGCCAGAATCGTTTTTCCGCTTCCCACATCTCCCTGAACCAGCCGGTTCATGGCACTGCCCTTGCAAAGGTCTCCTTCGATCTCCTTCCACACGCGCATCTGTGCTCCCGTGAGGCGATAGGGCAACGCGTCCAGAAGCCTGCCCGTATCCGGCACGGGATACAGCATGTCCTTGACCTTCCTTACCTGATTATCCGCCTTTAACCGCTGCAGGCCCAGGAAAAAGGAAAGGAATTCCTGAAATGCCAGACGACGTCTGGCACCGGCCGCTTCCTCCTGATCGTTCGGACAGTGGATCTGCCGCAAAGCGTCCGCCCAAGAGATCAGCCGATATTGCGAACGCACTTCCTCCGGCAGGAATTCCCGCAAGCCGCCTTCTTTTTCCATGTCCTCCAGCGCGGCTCGTACCGACTTTGCCACCATATGATTAGTCAGCCCGGCCGTGAGCGCATACCTGGGCTGAAGCGTTCCCTGCAGATTGGCATATTCCTCCGGCTTATAGATACCGGGCTGCTCCATTTTAAAAGCAGCCGCAGACCGGCTCTTCTCCCCAGCCACCCTGCATACGCCCCGGAATACATGGATGCTCCCCGGCCTCAGGACAGATTTCAAATAGGGCATTCCGAAAAAAGTAATACGAAAAAGGCCGGTAGCATCTCCGGCCTGTACGGTCGTTATGGTAAGAGAACGAACCCGTTTCACAGAAAGGTTTCCTATTACGGCAGCCTTTATGGCACATACCTTTTCAGGTACCACACCGGATACCGAAACCGGAAATTCCATCAAATCATATCCGCGGGGATAATGCTCCAACAGCCCTCCCACATCCGTGATATGGAGTTTGGCGAAAAGCGCCGCCGTCTTTTCGCCCACTCCCTTGATGGCGGTGAGTTGTGTACGAAAATCCATCCTTCTACTCCTGCATATCGCAGGCTGTGCCTGCGATACTGCCACCAATAAATAGTTTGAAACGAAGTTTCAAACTTATGCTCCTGCATATTGCAAGCACGGTTTCCTTCGGTCATTCCGCCGAAATGATATAATAGTAGATGGGCTGGCCGCCATATTGCAGTTCAATGTCGCAGGAAGGGTATTTTTCTTCGATCCGTCCTTTCAGCGCTTCCGCCTCTTCTTCGCCGATCTGCTCCCCATAATAGATGCTGATCAGCTCCATATCCTCTTCCATCATGGCCGCCGTCATCTGGAACGCCACGTCCGCAATATCCACGCCCACGGACAAGATTCCCTCGTCACCGATTCCCATATAGTCTCCCTGCCGGATTTCTTTCCCGTCGATTGTGGTATCCCGCACGGCATAGGTGACCTCCCCGGTTTTCACCCGGCTGATCTCTTCCGACATGGCAACCTCGTTCTCCTCCGGCCCCATGTCAGGCACGTAGTTAATCACGGCCGTAATTCCCTGGGGAATAGTTTTGGTGGGGATGACCACCACATTTTTCCCCTCCACCAAATACTTCGCCTGGTTGGCGGCAAGAATAATATTCTTGTTATTGGGAAGCACATAGACCGTATCCGCGTTCACGCTTTCAATGGCCTTCACCACATCCTCCGTACTGGGATTCATGGTTTGTCCCCCCGCGATGATGTGATCCACGCCGAGGCCTTTGAAGATCTCGTCGATCCCTTCCCCGACGGATACGGCAATGAAACCCGCGTCCTTATGCTCTCCCGCCGGCTCCGGCGTTTCCTCCTCCTGTGCATCCGCATTCATCCGAAACAGCTTCTCTTCGTGCTCAAGCCGCATATTGTCAATCTTCATATTAGAAAGCGCGCCATACTTCAATGCCTTTTGGATTGCCAGTCCGGGGTCATTGGTATGTACGTGTACCTTGACCACGTCCTCATCGGCAACCACCACGATGGAATCCCCAATGGACTCCAGATAGGCCTTGAAATCCATTTCCTGTTTAATATTGAAGGTTTTATTCAGCATGATGATAAATTCCGTACAATAGCCGAACTTAATCTCCATGTTCGCCTGGGCTTCCCTGCTCTGGGAGGCGGAAACCTGAGCCGACTTTGCGTTGAAATCCATCTTGAATTCCGCAGGCTCTTTTCCCAGGAATGCGTCATAGGCGCCGTGAAGCACCTCCACCAGCCCCTGTCCGCCGGAATCCACCACGCCTGCCTGCTTCAGCACCGGAAGCATCTCGGGGGTCTGGCTGAGCACATATTCCGCATGAGCAATGATCTCACCCAGGAATTTTTCCATATCCCCTTCCCCTGCGTCGGCCAGTTCCCTCGCCTTCATGGCGGCTCCCTTGGCCACGGTGAGGATCGTCCCTTCCTTGGGCTTCATGACAGCCTTATAGGCAGTCTCCACCGCCTTCTCACAGGCGGATGCGATTACAGGGATCGTAATCAAATCATATTCGCGGATAGCTTTCGTAAAGCCACGGAAAAGCTGGGAGAGAATCACGCCGGAATTCCCCCTTGCGCCGCGCAGGGAACCGGAAGAGATCGCCCTTGCCAGGGTCACCATATCAGGATCCTTCATGGCGGCCACATCCTTCGCCGCAGACATGATGGTGAGCGTCATATTCGTGCCTGTATCTCCGTCCGGAACTGGGAACACGTTCAGTTCATTGATCCATTCTTTCTTGCTTTCCAGATTCCCGGCCCCAGCCAAAAACATTTTCGCAAGGCAGCCGGCATCGATTGTATTCAAACTCACAACAAAAGTCCTCCTTAATCAATCACTCGCACACCTTCAACGAAGATGTTGATTTTCTCTATTTCCATTCCGGTGAATTCTTCCACCTTGTACTTTACGTTATCGATCAGGTTATCAGAAACAGCCAGAATACTCACGCCGTAGGAAACGATCACGTGAAAGTCCAGCGTCAATCTGTTATTGTTGACAGTGACGGTGATCCCCTTTGTCACGCTGTCCCTTCGCAGAAGCTTCACCACATCCTTGACGGTGATCCCCATGCCGACGATCCCGAAACATTCCATGGCAACAATCCCGGCATACTGCGCAATGACTTCTTTATCAATCGTTATATTGCCCATATGGGTATTCAAGAAAGATCCCTTCATGTCGTACCTCCTTTTTCGCCGCACACAGGCAGCATAAATATACGTTTATTATAACCGCTTTTCGCAGAAAATGGAAGCCAAATTTATGCACCGTAAAAATTCCGCTCCTTTTAGGTAGATTTTGCTTGCAAAAGGTTTTTTTTTCTGCTATTATACAAATGTTGTATTCTTAAAAATTCTGGTTAGGCAGGAGGTGCGAAGATGGCAAAGTGTGATATCTGCGGTAAGGGTGTTCATTTTGGAAACAACGTTAGCCATTCCCATAGAAGATCCAATCATATCTGGAAGTCCAATGTGAAGAGTGTAAAGTGTCTGGTAAACGGAGCGTCCAAAAAAATGCACGTATGTACCAGTTGTTTGAAATCCGGCAAAGTCGAGAGAGCATAAAAGATTTTCTTAGGCGGCAGTGTCGCAGGCATAACCTGTGGCAGGCAGGGATATCAGAATGATTCTTCTTGGTTTTCCGACATAACGGCGCAAAGATAAGGCTGCCGATTTTCTTTTTTCATGAAAATCGGACAGTCTTTTTTGTTGCTTCCATATCCAATCCAGGGGGAATGGGCTCCTCCCTCCAGGTTCCATACCGACGGGCCGCCCTCATTTCTCACAGAAGATCAAATTGTAACTTACCAGCATCAGGATTGCCGCCACGATCAGCCCCACCAGCCTGTTAGAAATGAGCACTGTCAGAATCATGCCGAAAGCCATGCTGAATATAATGATCCCTACCAGTCTCCACATTTGCTGCATAACGGACAGTCCCTCCCCTGCCGGATTTCCCGTACCCGTTCCCACCACAGCCCCCTCTCGGACAGGGCTGCGGTGGGAACAGGTACGGATTTACTATTATCTTATGCAGCAGACGGAAGTCCGATTCGCTATTCGAGGTCAAATAACTCGTCAAAGGAAATGTACAGGTTGGAAAACATGATGATCTGCAGCCCTTCCTTGTTTTCTTTCGTAACTGTTTTATAAAGATAGGCATAATTTGTGCCATCTTCTTTCCAGTCAAACAAGTATATCGCTACCTGCCTTTTTCTCCAGTCTACAATCCAGTATTCGGAAACCCCTGCTTTGCAGTAGATTTCCATCTTCTCTTTGCGGTCATACGCTTCGGTGGAATCGGATAATACCTCCATAACAAAGCGTGGAATTCCGGTAAAAGAAATATTTTTTCTGTCTCTCCTGTTGCATATGATTGAAACATCAGGCACGATCGCTTTATCGTCGTTTTCACGCCATTGGTACTGGACGCTGTCTCCAAAAACACGGCACAAGCCTCGTCCATCACGAATTTCAGATTTCCTCGGATGGGAACGCGGCTTTCTGTGCCTCCTCGTCGCTCATCATGGTATCCGGCTTCGCAGTGAACCGATCCACGATGTCGGGAATCATGTCGATCAGCTTCGTAACGCTGTCCTGGTTCTTAATGTTCACAAGCCTCGTCTGGCCATTTGTAATCAGAAGAACCGCGCTGGGCGTCATCTTTCCGGACATACCGCCCCCGCCCCCATCCTTCTTCTCGCTTCTGGTCGCTCCTGCCCCCACGCCGAACGAAACATCCACCAACGGGACGATGATGGTATCGTCGATTTTGGTGGGTTCTCCCACCACGGTCTTGGTTGACATCAGGGCATTCGCTCCCCGCAGCAGGGATTCCATCACCGTATTAATTCCGTTATTATGCTCAGCCATCAGTTTCTTCCTCCTTTTTTCAACTGTCTGATCAAACGCCAGAGCCTTCTGTCAAGTACCATCCGCAGCCCGTGAAAAAGAATCACACAGGCGCGTATCCTTCCTTTGATATGAATTTCGCCTTCAAGATATTTCCGTTCAAAATTAGGGATAATACGAATATTTTCTCCCAGGAACGGATAAAGCATTCCCCACAGGGCCAGAATCTGCCCGGTGGAGGCCGGGTTTCCGGTTCCCATCTCCAACTCAACCAACATTTGCCGTGGCTTCACATGTCTGAGTACTCCTCCCGCCACATCCGCAGTTTTCTGGTACAATCTGCGCGCATCCTCTCCTCCGAGCAGCTCTAGATAGAAGCGGCACTGCCCTTTTATCGACTCCACCCGATCCGCCAGCCTGTTGACAACCCTTTCCGTATTCCGATACCATTCCGAAAACCAGGCGACTATCCTGCGAAGCACGCGGCATATTCTCTCCAACAGGGAAATTTTTTCCCCATCAGCATCTTCCTGTGATCCTTCCCGTTCCTCTTCCCTGTCCCGGGCCATTCCTTCTCTAAAGGGTAAAGAGGACGGAGGCTTTTCTTCGCTCCGCCGCCCTTCGCTTTTCTCCCCGTCTTCTTTGTTGGAAATCCGGTCCTCCTGCTCTGGCCCTTCTTCGTCGCGTTTTGAAGCTGTCTCTTCCAGGGCCGGCCGCTCTTCGCCCAAAGCCTTTTCCTGACATGTATCGATACGCTCCATCCCGTTTTGCGACAGTTCCTCGTCCTCCAGGATTGATTCCGTCTCCCCTCCCCTTTTCTTCCCGGGCAGGAGCCGGATGCCCAATACCCTCAAGCAAATCTCCGCTTTTCCCTCATAGGACAAGGTCAAACTGACCAAGCGCATCAACCATGTAATCCGAACCCACCCATGAGGCCTGCCAAAACCGGGCTCCTCCCGATCCTTTTCCGGCCGGTCAATGAGACATTCCAGCCGGTATCTCACAGGTACCAGCAGGATCAGCGCTGCCAAGGACAAAAACACGCCCAGAATGATCAAAAGAAGAATCCCCAATATTTTCAATACCGCCAGAATAATTCCCATAAACCTCCCCGTTATCCGGACTGCTGAATGTATCCCCTGATATCCGCTTCTCCCGTTTTCTCCACGGTCTCTTCCATCATGGCGACCACGAGTTCCACCGCTTCCTCCCTGCTCCCTGCCAGTCCTACCACGAACAAATTTTCCCTATCATAATATCTCTGCTTCAGCAGGGCGCAATGAAAAATATCAAGCTGGTCATCCGATTGGGCCAAGGCGATCACATACACGGAAAACTGTCCTACGTTATGCATCAGCTTCCATTTCACTTTTTCCGGATCCTCAATGGAATCTCCCACATAAAGCCTTCTATAGAATTTCATGTCTATTCCCATCCGCGTGCAAGACACGCCCTCAAAACAGGGAGATTGAAGCGAAGTTTCAATCTTATTCCCCAAAGATCAAGGAAGCGGCATGGAGCATTGACTCCATCCCGCCTCTTTAGCGTTTCCTTTCTCTTCCGTCGTGACGGCCGGCTTTAGAAATTGGGGGAATCTGCCAACATCCTGCGAAGCTATCTCCTGCTTCCCCAAAGATTCTTCCTCTTCAGTTCCAGATATTCCTGGTATGCCTTCTCCAACATCTGTTTTTCGTTGGCGAACTTGAGCAGATGATAGGCCTCATGGTATTTATAAAATCCCGAGTCCATAAAGTACTCTTCCCGCTGCGGCTTACTATAATAACTGTCCGCCATCATCAAATACCAGTGCACTTCCTTTTCCACCGTATCTTCAGGCACATTAAAGGAATACTCACTCTTTCCGATATACTTTACGATCGTGGCGCGCGCGCCGCTTTCCTCAAGCACCTCTCTCAAAGCCGTTTCTTTAAAATCCTCTCCTGCCTCCACCGTTCCCTTAGGCAATACCCAGCCCTCATACTTGTTTCTGAAATTCTTGTACAAAAGCAGAATCTTCCCCCGGAAAACCACCACACCGCCACAGCTTGTTGCTTCTATCATTGCAATCCCTCCATGGTGTGCGCCCTTGGGGCCATGCGTATAGGCATGTCCCTTCTGCTAAACTGGTTTAAGTATATCCCAAAAGGCCAGGATAGGCAAGCATTAATTGACGGCGGGCACGACAAACGCATGCCTGTTTCGGCAACCTCCTTTTCCCTTCCTCGGCCCGGCTGCGGCCCTTTTGCTCCTCCTTTCACTCGTCCCATGCCCCACTTCCCTTTGGAGCTCCTTTGAGGAAGGCGATTGTGGGCAGCAGACCGGGACGGGCGCGACAGACATTCCTTTTAAACATGGCTTCGGCTTTGGGCAGTATCTAAAGACGGCTGGTTCCTGCATCCTCCTCTTATCTCAAACGCCGAACCAGGCGTCAAACACCCGCCTGGCAATGGGCACCGCGTAATCGCCCCCCGAACCGATCCCCTCTATAATTACCGTCACCACGATCTGCGGATTCTCCACGGGCGCGAATCCGGTGAACCAGGCATGGGAATCCGCCTTATTTCCGTTAAATTCCGCGGATCCTGTCTTGCCTGCCGCCGTATAGGATAGATCCGAAAGCCGGGTGGCGGTTCCTTCCTCCACCACATCGGCCATCAACCCTCGCAGATCCGCCGCCTCCTGGGAGGATAGCAGCCTGCCGTATTCCGTGGGGGCAAATTCTTTGACGACAGTCCCGTCCGGCCTCTCGATCCGTTCCATCTCATAGGGACGCATCAGCACCCCGTCATTGGCGATTGCAGCGGTGATCATGCACATGTGCAGAGGAGTCATCTGGGTTTTTCCCTGACCGATAACAGTCTGGATCATGTCCGCCCCATCGCTGTCTTCTGTCAGAAAAACCTTGCTGTCCGAATGAGGAATATCCACCGGTAAAGATTGATTGATCAGCAGTCCTTCCATGGTGGCAAGGTAACGCCCTTTATCCAGCGTCATTCCCATATTGGCAAAGGAGGCGTTGCAGGATTTCGCAAAGGAGCGGGTGAATCCCACATTTCCGTGGCGGCTCCCATGGAAACAGCGTATGGTATTGTCCTCAAAGGTATAGCTTCCCTCGCATTGATAACTGTAGTTTTTCCACCCAGCTGGATTTTCACGCATATATTCCAGCGCAGTGATGATCTTAAAGGTGGAGCCGGGGGGATAGACGCCCTGGGAAGCGCGGTTTAACAGGACAGAGCTTTCCTCGTCCGAAGTGACCTCATCCCAAATCTCCGCTATCCGGTTGGGATCAAAGTCCGGTTTGGACACCATGGCCAGGATTTTTCCTGTGGACGGCTCCATCACCACAATGGCTCCCTCATATACCCCCAGAGCATCATAGGCCGCTTGCTGCAGCCCGACATCCAAGGTTGTAATCAGATTGTTTCCAGGATTCTTCTTGTCGGCGGCTGCATTTTCCGCCTGTTCGGACACGCTGGCAGAGGTATTGACCAGATAAAAATTCGCCAGTCCCTCCAATCCTGTCTTTCCCCTGCCCGTGTAGCCTACGATATGGGAAAACACATTGGCAAAGGGGTATTCCCGCATCTCCTCTCCGGCCTCATCCGTCACGGTCTGCGCCAACGCATATCCATCCGATGAGTAGATCGTCCCTCGGGTATTCTTCTGCGCCAGGACGCTCTGCCTGCTGTTATAGCTGTTATTGAAAAGGGCCTCCGAGTGAGTCGATATATAGATACACACATAAGCAGCCATTCCCATAAACAGGACGCCGAAAAAGACGGCACACCCCACCAGGCTTCTATAAAAAGTTCGATCGGAAGCCCTGGTTTTCCTGCCTTTTTTCTTCTTTTTCCCTCCCGTCCGAGCGTTTTGGCGCACAGCCGGCCTGGGTGATTTCCTATTCCCTGTAGGGCTCTTCTTCATCGTACCCGTATTCTTCTTCTGCCCAGCCATCCTCTTCCTCCCAGCCTGACCGTCTATTATGGGAACCGTTCCTTCTCTCCCACTCCTCCTGCTGTTTCACACAGATCGCCTGAACGGCGGCAAAAAGCAGGCAGGATGCGAGAATGCTGCTTCCTCCGTAGCTGATGAAGGGAAGCGTCACTCCGGTGAGCGGTATGAATTTCGTTCCTCCTCCGATGGTAAGAAAAATCTGGAAGATGTAAATCACCCCCAGACCGGCTGCCACCAGGGCATAAAACCGATCCCTTTCCTCCCATGCAGTCCTCAGAAAAGCCAGAAAACAGGTGACACACACCGCAAGGAGACACACGGAAAACAGAATCCCCAGCTCCTCCGTAACAGCCGCAAAGATAAAATCCGTTTCAACGAAGGGAATGTCCTTCGGCGTCCCTTGGCCGATTCCCAGCCCGAACCAGCTGCCTCTGGAAAGGGCAAACAGGGATTGAGTAATCTGAAAGCCCTGGTCATCGATCACGCTCCAAGGATCCCGCCAAGCCTGAAAGCGCACCTGAACGTGAGAAAACAGCCGATAGGCCGTCCAGGATGCCGCCGCACCCCCCGCTCCTCCCAAAAACAAGTATCTCACTTTTCCACTGGCAAGGAATACCAGGAACACAAACGCCGTATAGAAGATCAGCGCGCTTCCCAGATCCCGGGACAGCGCCAGAATCAACACATGGGCGGCCGCTGCTATCCCGACAAGCGTCACACGTTTCAAGGAGGCATCCTCCCACAGCAGGGCGGCAATGCCGAACACAAATAGCAGCTTTACGAACTCCGAGGGCTGAAAGGTCAACCCTGCTATGCGAAACGTCAGACGGGAGCCCCGGGTAACCTGCCCCAGGAGCAGGACCGCCGAAAGGGCGGCCGCTCCCGCTCCCAAATAGACCCAGGTCAGCCGGGGAAGGATATCCTCCCATTTACGCATCAGGAAAGGGACGGCCATGGAAATCCCTAGGGAGAACGCCGCAATCAACAGCTGCCTTCCGGCCTTCGCCAGATCCAATCTTGCCAGGATGACGAAACCGGTTCCCAGAAGCAGGCACATATTGTTGAGAATCAACCGATTCGCCCCCGGAAAAAGCATCAAAAACAGAGCCATGGCCGCAAAAAGGGCGATCTGGGAAAAGGCATAGAAAAACAGATAATCCACAGTCCCCTTCTCCAAGCACATGGTGAGGAATGCGGCGAACTGAATCAGAAAGATCAGGACGCTCTGCGTATTGTCACATCCCTTCGTATTCCGCTGCCTTCCAAACACACGCAGACAGCCAAACAACGTATAGATCACCGCCAGGGCCGCGATCACATATTTGGAATAGATAATGATGTACTGCTCCATCCGGCTAGTGCGCTCCTTTTTTGAAATGTCCCGTGGTAAAGGGATAGGCTGCCTCGTACTCCTCTCCCGCCAGCGCCGCACGAAACGACGCCAAAATACGTTCCGTCTCTCTGCTTCCTTCCTCCAGAAAGTCCAGACGCAGCGCCGAAACTCCATTCTGCGCCATTTCCTTTACATAATCATGGAGAGAGATTGGGACGGAATTATAGATGATGTTGTAGCAGAACAGGCAGTCTGTCTGAACGGGGAAACGCACTTGGTATCGGTCGTCGAGCGCACCTCTTCGAAACCCACCTGACTCTTCCCCGCATTTGCCCAGGGTCTTATAAATACAATTTGCCGTTACCATCATCGGCACCCGCCCATAGACAAACACCTCGTTTTCCGGCCCCTCTTCCTTAAAAAGGGCGTACATATCCCTTCGGTTCAATTCCAAAGGGGCGCACCAAGTATCCATCCTGTCCCGCCAGTATTCCAGGGTCTGCCTATTCCAAATATAGATCCGGTGGTCAAAAGCCACCCGCCCTTTCCAGCCCTGCTTTTCCAGCCAGACTAGGGCGGACAAAGAACCGACCTGCACGCCGGTAAACCATCCGGTTTCCAGCAGCTCCTTGACATAAGATCGCTTCTGTTCCGTTTCCTTACGCCAGATCACGGGAAGAGAGAGGAACAGCTCAGGCCTCTTATTTATATCCTTGCATGGTGCAGGTTCAGCCTGCGATACTTCTTCCATGAGGAGTTTCAAACGGGTTTTTAAACTTTCGTCAACCCGGAAAGCAGGCAAGTAGATCCGGGAAACGTCCGAGGCCAAGCAGGCATCCAGCTGCTTTGGAGTCACGACGGTCACATGAAAAGACGCAAGGGCCATATCTGCCGCGGAAACACTCATCTTTCCGGGAAACACCCCTTCCCCAAGAAGCCCGTTTTCCTTGAGAAGCTTGCCTTCTCTGGGAAGCTTGCCTTCTCTGGGAAGCTTGCCTTCTCTGGGAAGCTCGCCTTCTCTGGGAAGCTTTTTCTTTACAGAAGGAAAAACTCCTCCCGTCCCGTGCTCCCCCGGACGGGACGGCATATGCGCTTCGACCCGCTTCTCCCGCAATGAATCCAATGCGCTGCGCCGCAGCTCGTTCAGCGACCGGATGGGAAGGAAAATATTTTTATCCATCTCCATTCGCAGTTCTCTTACATAAAAACCGCTTCCCCCGCTTTTACGAAGCTGCCTTTCCGCCTCTTCCTCTGTAACAGGACGTTTCTGTGCCTTGACCGCTCCCTCCCCTTGTATGGATACCGTATTGCCCTCTTCATCCCAGGCATGAAGGATACTGGGCTTCCCCTCTCGCAGGGACGCTTCCAGATAAACCGGCACCTCCAAAGGCGGTTCCATCAGCTCCCGCCGGATCCGTTCCAAAATCCCCTCATCCGTTCCTGCATAACCGGGCTGAGTGAGAGTGATCATTTCCCTTCCATTATGTCTGGAATAGTAGCCGTCACCGGGCCCGCTGCGGATATATAGGGAATGAAGGAGTTTGGATCCCTGCGTCTCACAAGAGCCGTCCGCAAAACCCAAGTGTGCCGTTCTCCCCTGAGCCGAATCATCCGAGCCCAGCAAAACGTCGATCCGTTCTCGATATACCGAAGTCACCCCGGCCACATATTCCGGCTTCTTCATACGCCCTTCTATTTTAAAGGAATCCACCCCAGCTTCTATCAATTCTGGCAAAATATCCAAGGTACACATGTCCTTCAGGCTCAAAGGATAAAAGGATTTCGCTTCTCCCTCCTGGGTAGAATGCCCCTTTTCCCGGCCATGTCCTACAAACGCATTTTTTACAGGATATCTTTTTCCGCTTTCATCCACGATCCGATAAGGCTGGCGGCAGGGCTGAGCGCAACGCCCCCGGTTTCCGCTCCTGCCTCCAAGAAAGCTGCTGAACAGACACTGCCCGGAATAACTGTAGCACATGGCCCCATGGATGAATACCTCCACTTCCAGCCCGCTTTCCCGACGCAGCGCCGCCACCTCTTCTAAGGAGAGTTCCCTCGCGGGCACCACCCGGGCAATTCCCAGTTCCTTCAATGCCTCTGCCCCCGCCGCATCCGTGACCGTCATCTGGGTGCTGGCATGCAGCGGAAGGGAGGGGAAGCGCTCTTTTAAAACCGAAAGCGCACCCACATCCTGCACGATGGCGCCGTCCAATCCCGCTTCCCAAAAGGGGGAGATGAATCCCTCCAGGCTGTCCAGTTCCTCCTGCCTCATCAGCGTATTGACAGTGAGATATATTTTTCTTCCGTAAAAATGGGCCTCCTTCAGCGCCTCCACCACTTCTTCATCGCTGAAATTGCCTGCAAAGGCACGCGCCCCATACCGGCGCCCGCCCAGATACACCGCATCCGCCCCTGCCTTTAAGGCCGCCTGAAAGCAGGCATAATCCCCGGCAGGCGCCAAAAGCTCCGGTTTTCTCATTTTTAGCTCCCATCTGCGTGCTTTTGCACGCATTCAAATCAGGGCGGTTGAAAGCGTTCTTCTTTCAACTTTGCTCCCGTCTGCGTGCCTTTGCACGCATTCAAATCAGGGCGGTTGAAAGCGTTCTTCTTTCAACTTTGCTCC
>CANSTU010000042.1 GCA_947650005.1 uncultured Lachnospiraceae bacterium | reverse complement strand
CTCCTGGGAAGCAGGTCTCCTCTCCATGGCATGAAAGGCGTCCCCAAACCATCCCCCTGCCTCCGCCCGCCTGCCTTCCGGGACGCCCCCCATTCCCAAGGACGCCGAAAATTGGAACGGCGGAGGTTTCCCCTGGGCCTCCCCGGTGCCCCTGCGATGCAGAAGGGTATTCCACAGTCCGTATTTGTTATGGGATGATTTCGTGGGTTCGATTCCCACCGCACGAAATGCGTAGCTAAGCTGGTATAGCGATCATGTAAATCAAACAGGGGAATGCCGGCCGGCCTTCGGGCCAGCGCCGAACCTTCTGGAAGAGATTCCGGACATGGGGAGAGGATCTGGCCGCCCGTACCGGGCCAGCGCCCGGAGGGACTCGATCTGAAAACGCAGGGCAGGAAGGGATAAAGATACCAACCTCCCCTGTCAAACGCCGCAAAGGCGGCGCAGGGTGGAAAGGGAGAGCCTGCGGGCCCGCCGGGGAAGGGTAAGGAGGCCGGGCAGCAATCCCGCAAAAAAGCGGAAAGAATGAATGTAAGGCCTGCCAAGACAGGCTGAGGGAAGTAACCTGAATGGAAAGCCTGACTTGGCAGGCTGAGGGGAATAAAACGAAATCGGGGATTTCGCCATCTTGGGTTTAAGTCTTGCTGAGGCGGCAGAGAGGAGGAGAAGCTATGAAATACATAATCAAGGAGCAGGAGTGCGGATATCTGTGCAGGAACGGGAGGTTTGTCCGGATGCTTACGGCGGGAATGTATCGATATCCCCGGGCGCTGGGTTATACTTTGGATGTGGTTCCCATGACGGGAGAGGTCAATACGTGTGGGATTCCGGAAGAAATCCTGATGAAGGAGGAAGCCTTTGCCTCCAAGGTGGTGAAAGCCAGGCTGGCGGACGAATGTATTGCGCTGCGGTTTGTGGACGGGGCATACCGGGAGGTGATTACCCGCGCGGAAACGTTGTTCTGGAACGTTTTTGAGAAAAATGAATTTCGTACGGTGGATATAACGAATCCATGGATGGAGGAAGCGGTTCCCCGCATCTATATGGATCTGATGCCAACAAAATATTATAAGAAAGTGACGATCAAGGATGGGGAGTGCGGGCTTCTATATTTTGACAATCGTTTGGAGCGGCGGTTGGAACGAGGCAGCTATTATTTCTGGAACTATGGCCGGGAGGTGACCTGTAAGATCTTTAATCTGAAACTGCAGCAGCTGGAGATTTCCGGCCAGGAAATCCTGACCGCAGATAAGGTGTCCGTCCGGCTGAATATGGCGGCAGGCTATCGGATCGTGGATCCGGAAGGGCTGGTGGAAAGGGTGGATGGTGTGGCAGCGCTTCTCTACAGCCGTACGCAGCTGATCCTGCGGGAATATGTGGGGCGTTTCCGTTTGGATGAACTGCTGGCCCAGAAGGAGGAGATCGGGCGCTTCGTCCTGGAACGGATGCGGGAATGGGCGAAGGGATACTGCGTGGAGGTGGTGGATGCGGGGATCAAGGACATTATCCTGCCCGGCGAGATTCGGGAGATCATGAACACCGTCCTACTGGCGGAGAAAAAGGCGCAGGCCAACGTCATCACCCGCCGGGAGGAAGTGGCTTCCACCAGAAGCCTTCTGAACACAGCCCGGCTGATGGAGGAGAACCGGACGCTGATGCGCCTAAAAGAGATGGAATATCTCGAGAAAATCTGCGATAAAGTGGGCAATATCACTTTAAACGGAGGAAAAAGCGTACTGGAACAGCTCTCGGAGCTGGCCGGGATGTAGTATAAAGCGGCCGTGAGTCAGCATTGAAACCGCCGTCACGCATCTGGCAGGATCCCTCTCGGAAGGAGCAGCCCAGGACAGGGCGCGGCAGCCGTACATATTCCCGCGCGCATTTCACGCCATGGAGATGAGACCTGCTTCCCTGGAGAGCCTTTGCTCGAGATGGAAGCGTCCAGGGCTCATCGGAATGCCCGGCGTGATGGCGCGCGGGAATATGTACGGCTGCCGCGCCCTGTCCTGGGCTGCTCCTTCCGAGAGGGATCCTGCCAGATGCGTGACGGCGGTTTCAATGCTGACTTATGGTATAAGGCGTCATTGACGGCGTACCCCGGAGGGGGTGCAGCCATAGAGCTTTTTAAAGCTGGCATTGAAGTTCTTCTGATTCGTGAACCCGTTTTGTTCCATAATCTCCGAAACGGGGTCCGCGGTATTGAGCAGATCTTCATAGACATGATTCAGCCGTACTTCGGTCAGATATTGCTGGAAGGTGATTCCCATGTCTTGCCGAAACAGGCGGCAGAAGTGCTCCCGGCCCACGCCGACCTGATCCGCCACATCGGAAAGGGAAATGGGCTCCCCGTAATGTTCCTCTACCCAGGAGAGCACCTGATGGATCCGGCCCGCGGATAAGCGGATTCCCTCCGGCGCATCACCGTCCCTGCGCACGCCGAAATGGCGCAGGAGGCGGGCGAAGACCTGGAGGACGAGCCCTTCGGATTCCAGGGAGAGGACGGAGGTCTCCAGCATATATAGCCTGGTTAGCTGGGACATCAGATTGCATATTTCCAAATAGGCCGGAAATTTTTCATCGGGAATTCGTTCCGGAATACATCGAATCTGATAGAGTTCGATATCGGGCAGATAGCTTTTTAATTTGCTCTTGGAAACATGGATGCAGATATCCATGGCCGCATCTCCGTGGATCAGAGAGCTGTGCGTCTGACGGGACTCGATCACGGTTAAATTTTTTTTGGGCAGATGAAAGCGTTCCCCATCCAACAGGAGGTCAACATCCCCGTTTAAAGGATAGAGGATCTCTAACATATCATGCCAATGCAGCGGCTGGAATCCTCCCGGAAGAGTCTGATACAGAATGCGGATCCCAAGAGGACTTCCTTCTCTTTCCATTTCATAATAGCGTTGATTCATGAAAACCCCCTTCTCTCGGTTGTCCGTCTCGTTAGACAATGCAAAATATCAATATTGCCTTAAAAGATGTCAAGAAATGATCTGGTGTGCATATCAGGGATGCGGTATGATGCGTAATGTAAACGGAACGGAAAACATCATAACATTTCCGGATCCAAAAATCAAATCCTGAGGAGAAAGAAAGGGGTGTTATATAATGAAGAATTATATGAGGACTGTTGTGGAAAATTACTTTGTGAGGAATCTGGTTGCTTTGACGCATGTGTGCAACGAAAATGATCCTGGAGAAGTGCTCAAAAGGAATGGTTATTCATTGCTGAACGTAGCACCCAGGGCTTTTTAAGACTGTAACATAGAACGGCAAGAGAGAAGAAATCAGATACCCAAACAGAAAAGAAAGGGGTGTTTTAGAATGAAGAATTATATGAAAACCGTGATGGAAACCTATTTTGTGAGAAACCTGGTTGCTTTGACACGTGTGCATAACGAGAATGATCCCGGAGAAGTGCTCAAGAGAAACGGCTATGCGCTGTTGAATGTGGCGCCCAGGGCCTTCTAAGAAGATAAGAGCAGCGGGAAAGAAGGAAAAAGTAAATTTCAGATACCCAAATATATAGAAGAGAAAGGGGTGTTAAATAATGAAGAACTATATGAAGAACGTGGTGGAAAATTATTTTGTGAAAAACCTGGTGATTCTGATGCAGGTATGCAATGAGAACGATCCCGGGGAAATGCTCAAGAGAAACGGCTATGCGCTGCTTAACGTTGCACCCAGAGCCTTTTAAATAAAAAGCATGAAGAAAAATATAATTGTCCCACATAGCAGAGCGAGGGGCTGTTGTACCGGCTGAAAATCACAGCAGGGCAGCGGCTCCTTTTGTTGTGTCGTAAATCCGGCCCAGGGCAGTTTATAACCATGTAGGCGTAGGCGTTTGCCGGCCTCATACCATCACAATCAGGGGGCATATAACTCATGTATAACAGCGTACCGCTCCCCTAGGGCAAATGATTTCTGATCTATGCTGCCGTTACGTTCCCGGAATATGTGGATTTTGCCGGGATTATCCTTCGGCAACTTGTGTAATATCTGAGGCAAATAGATGGACGAGAATTAAAATTGTTACACCATATCACAACAAAATGACGGGATTCGGTTGACAATATAGACAAACTGCACTATAATAAGTTTGACGTTCAAACCCATCATTATCAGGCTAGAAAATCTTGCGTCGGAAAGCCAAGTGGGAGGCGGACGAACCGATTCGTCCTGTACATGCTGTGCTTTATCCAAACTTGTTTGGCAAAATGGAGATTATTATGAAAAAGCGATCTACATAAGCACAATCCCGGTGGAAGACCGAAGACAGGATTTTACTAGATATACGCAAAAATAATCAAGGAGGGAAAAAGAAAATGCGTAGAAAACTCATTGCTATGGTAATGGCTCTGTCTCTTGTAGCGGTAGCGATTACCGGATGCGGTGGCTCTGGTTCTTCAGGATCCACGGATTCTTCTTCCGGATCCGGAGACAACTCCACTGCATCAGAAGCTCCTGCCTCAAACGAAGGCGGAGAAGAAAATGCAACGGGGGGGGGAGGTACTGCTGCGGCAGAAGGCCTGACAACGGAAGTTGGAACCCCTCGTGCTGAGACCCTGATTGTTGAGTGTCAGAACTCCACCGATACTCCTGGCCAGTTCAACTCCTACATGTCCGGTACGGCCATGGGATTTGGTATTCATCAGATGATGAGCGCCCATCTTTGGGAGATGCAGACGGCTAAGGGCGAACAGTATGGCGAACTGGCGGATGGCCTGCCGGAATCCAATGCTGACTTTACCGAATGGACGGTGAAGCTTCGCCAGGGCATTAAGTGGTCTGACGGCGAAGAAGTGACCGCAGACGACGTTGTTTTCACGTTCAATATGATCAAAGAAAACGACACGATCGGTTGCAGCGCTACAACAAATCTTTATATCGACAAGGTAGAGAAGGTTGACGATTACACCGTGAAATTCACGATGACCGAGCCTTTCCCTCGTTTCACCCAGCGTTACGGCATCACCGTATGGGGAACTGACTATCGTATCGTTCCTGAACATATCTATTCTCAGCAGGCCGACGTTACCACCTTCAAGGATGAGGCCCCTGTAGTTGCAGGACCGTATACAGTAAAAGATTACGATACCCTTGGCATGTGGGTTCTGTATGAGCTCCGTGAGGACTGGCAGGACAGCACTTTGGGCGTTGTGGGCGCAGCTGAGTTCGGTTACACTGCAAGCCAGGTTCCGCCTAAGTATGTATGGTTCCGTACCTTTGCGGATTCCACCACCAAGCAGATGGCTATGATCAACAACGAAATCGATATCCTCTGCGAAGTTACTCTGGAAGAGTTCCAGACCCTGAGCAGCGCTAACGATAAGATCAAGTGCTGGTACGATGAATTCCCGTATGCGAATCCCGATGATCCGGGCGCGAAGGGTATCGTATTCTCTCACGGCAAGGGAGCTCCTTATGACAATGCAGACTTCCGTTGGGGTATCTGCCTTGCTCTGGATATCGACCAGATTTCCATGAACACATTCTCCGGAGCTGGACGTGCGGCGCCGATCCCGCTTTTGAACAACACGCAGTTCCTGCAGGATACCTACACCATTCCTATGCAGGAGTGGCTGGAGAACTTTGAACTGGATCTGGGCGACGGAACCACCTTTAAGCCTTACGATACCGGTTATGCGAAGCGTATGGCCGAGTCCCTTGGCATCCAGGGTACGGATGAAGAGCTGATCACCATGTTTGGCGCCGGCTGGTGGAAACATGATGAAGAAGCTGCTACCAAGCTGCTCGAGAAGGCTGGATTTGAGAAGGTTGACGGCGTTTGGAATTATGAAGGTAAGCCTTTCACCTTTGAACTGAGCTATCTGGCTGACGCTGAGTTCCAGGAGGCACGTGGCGTACAGGCTGTTTACAATCAGCTGCAGGCATTTGGCTTCCAGTGCACGATCGCATCCAAGTCTTCCGCGACCTGGGATGTGGATGGCGGACAGGGTAACTTTGATATTGCTGGTTATTGGCCGTCCGGCGGTATCCTGAAGGATTTCTATTCCGCAATCAGCGGATTTGACGCTGGACTGATCAAGCCTATAGGCGAAACCGGTTCCGGTCAGGGTATGCGTTGGAACAATGCGCGCGTTACCGAGATCCTCCATGAACTGGCTAACATGGATCCCAACAGTGACGAGGCCTATGCACTTCATACAGAGTTCCTGCAGGAGTGTGTAAAGGATATGTGTGAGATCAACTTCCTGTCCGGTACGAAATTCGTTCCTACGAATTCTACCTACTGGGAGGGTTATCCCAACGCAGAGAATCCTTACGATGGTCCTTGGTGGTGGTGGAGCTGCTTTAAATATATGCTTCCGAACATCACACCCGTACAGGGCTAATCCGGATTTCTTGAATATTATTTAGGAACATGATTTGAAAAAGGGCGGGAGCCGTAAGTTTATGGCTTACGGCTCCCCCTTCCTTCGTATAATAAAGGGAGTGCTGCCATGAAATTTAAAACATTCTTTCTGCAGCGTGTACTTGCCTGGGCATTGACGATCTGGATCGGCGTTACTTTCATCTTTTTTATTCCGCGTATGTTCCCTTCAGATCCTGTTGAGAACATGATCGCACAGATGCAGACCCGGTCAGGCAATATGGATCCGGCCGAAATGGAAGTACTTCGCCAACAGCTTCGCATACAGTTCGGCCTGGAAGGATCGCTGATTAAACAATATGGTTCTTTCCTCTGGAATGGCCTGCTTCAGTTTGATTTTGGCCCTTCTTTGATGAGTTATCCGGAACCGGTGGGCAATATCATCGGACGATACCTGCCGTATACATTGATCCTGTCATTGACGTCCACGTTTTTGGCTTGGGTTATCGGTAACTTCATCGGCCTGCTCGCGGGCTTCCGTAAGAACAAGAAGTCTTCGCAGATCCTGGAAGGAATAGCGATTTGTATCTACCCGATCCCTTACTTCCTGGTTGCATTGGTATTGCAGATTGTCTTTGCGTTCATCCTCAAATGGTTTCCGCTGCAGGCGGTTATCAAGACAGGCGGCGGTTTTGGCCCGTGGATTGCTTCCCTGGCAAAGGCGTCTGTGCTTCCGGCGATCTCCCTGTTGCTGCTTGGTACCGGCTGGTGGATCATTTCCATGAAATCCTTAGCGAGCACCACTGCTGAGGAAGATTTCGTCCGTTTTGCCCGTTACCGCGGCCTTTCCGAGGGAACAATCGGAAAGAGCTACGTGCTGCGTAACTCCATTTTGACACAGATCACTGCGCTGGCCATGAGCCTTGGCGGCGTGTTCGGCGGTTCGATCATGACAGAAATCATCTTCGGCTATCCGGGCGTCGGTTCTCTGATCCAGAGCGCTATTCTGCAGTCGGATTATAACATGATTCTGGGCTGTATTACGATCTCCATCGTCGCGATCTCCACGGCAACGCTGATCGTTGACCTGGTTTACCCGTTCATTGATCCGCGGATCAGGTATGGCTGATACGGAAGGAGGTTCACATGAAAAAATTTTGGAAAGCAGCCAACTTCCGTTTGAAAGCGGGGTTGATCGTTACCTGCATTTTTATGATTCTTGGATTCGTGGTGTACTTCTTTCCGCATACGGATCCGTTCACTTTCAATACATATCCGAACAATCTGGGAGCGTCCGCCGAGCATTGGCTGGGTACTACCAGTATGGGGCAGGATGTGACCTGGCTATTGATTGAGGCCATTCACAACTCTCTGCTCATCGGTTTGATCGTTGCCACCATCGGTACGGTAGTGGGCGTCCTGGTGGGCCTGCTGGCCGGTTTTGCAGGCGGCGCTCTGGATAGAGTGCTCATGGTTATCACGGATACCTTTGTGGTAATCCCGTCCCTGCCGATCCTGATCATGATGACATCCCTGATGAAGGGCGGCGCCACGGTTATTGTTATGGCTCTTGTACTGGCTCTGTTCGCCTGGGCATGGCCCAGCCGTCAGATCCGCTCCATGGCCCTGACGATCAAAGAACGCGATTTCATTCATACAGCTCGTTTTTCGGGTGAGAGTACAATGCAGATTGTCGTAACGGAGATCCTTCCGTTCGCGCTTTCCTGGTCTCTTTCCAACTTTATGAATGCTACGCTTTCCGCTATCGGTTCAGAGTCCAGCCTTGCTGTGCTTGGTCTGTCTCCCGGTAACCTGGTATCCTTGGGTAACATGATCCAGTGGGCCAGGAACTATAATGCGGTCCTTGCCAAACGCTGGCTGTGGATTGGTGCGCCGATCGTTGCAACTGTTATACTGTTCATTGGCCTGTTCCTGCTGATCACGGGTTACAATGATTATCAGTCCATGAAGAGAGGCAGGTGATAGAATATGCTGAAAGTCGAAAATTTGTCAACTTCTTATAAGACCATCGACGGCGACGTCCATGTGCTCAATGACATTAATTTTGAGATTCATGACAATGAGATCTTCGGCATCGCAGGAGAATCCGGCTGCGGCAAGACCACCCTGCTGAACTCTCTCTACGATATCATAGAGTTTCCGCTTGTGATCGACAAGGGACGCGTTGTATTGGAAGGCGAGAAGAACGGACAGAAGTTTTCCTATGAGTCTGGCCAGATCCGCAAGACCTGGTGGAATAATATTTCCTATGTACCGCAGGCTGCACAGAGCGTTTTGAATCCCATTGTGCGTCTGAAAACACAGTTCATTGATTCCATTCCGAAGGAAGATAGAAAGAATGAGACGCCTGAGCAGACGTTGGCCAGGGTTGCAGAATATCTCAAAGAGTTGAACCTTTCTCCCGATGTGCTGGAGTCTTATCCTTTCCAGCTTTCCGGCGGTATGCGGCAGCGTGCCATCATCGCCCTGGCGACGTTTATGGCCCCTGGGGTGGTACTTGCCGACGAGCCTACCACAGCTCTTGACGTGGTAGTGCAGAAGGGAATCCTGATGATGCTGATGCGTTTGCAGCAGCAGCTGAAGAACACGTTGATAATCGTCAGTCATGATATGGGCGTGCATTATCAGATCACGGATCGTATGGCAATTATGTATTCCGGAAGCATTGCAGAACTGGGAAAGACGGAAGATATCTTCAATGATCCGATTCATCCTTATACCAAGATGCTGGTGGATGCCCTGCCTCGTGTGGGTGAGGATATCCAAAGGGTGGGTATTCCTGGACGTCCTCCTGCGCTGAAGAATCCGCCTCCGGGGTGCCGTTTCGCGCCACGTTGTCCGCATGCCACGGATAAGTGCCGCAGTGAAGTACCGGCTTTCCGTGAGATCAGGCCCGGGCGTTTTGCTGCCTGTCACTTATTGAAGGAGGAGGTGAAGACGAATGGGTGAGAAATTGCTGGAGATTAAAGGCGTCAGTAAGATTTTCCGCGTGGGCGGTATGCTGCGCGGTAAGAAACTGGTGGCCGTGGATGATGTGTCCTTGTCCATTGACAGCGATAGGCCCGTCATTCTGTCCGTAGTTGGTGAATCCGGCTGCGGCAAATCCACTCTGTGTAAGATGGTTCTGCGTCTGCACAATCCGGATATTGGTGACATCGTTCTGGATGGCAAGTCCTATCTCGACAAAAAGAGCTATGATCCGCATCAGTTTAAGCTGGATGTGCAGCCCATTTTCCAGAACCCGTATGAATCCTTTTCCGCACGGAAGACGGTAGATACCTATTTGTATAATACGGCGCTCCGCCTCGGTATTGCGAAGAACCGGAGTGAGGCCGATAAATTGGTGGAAGAAGCTCTGAAGAGCGTGGGTATGTCCCTTCAGGTAGTGAAGGGAAAATATCCCACCCAGTTTTCCGGCGGTGAGCTGCAGCGTGTTTCCATTGCCCGCGCACTGATTACCCGTCCGAAACTGATTATTGCCGATGAGCCTGTTGCGGCCATCGATGCTTCCATGAAGATGAACATTGTAAACCTCTTCAAGGAGCTGCGCGATAAATATAAGATTTCATTTATCTATATTACGCATGACCTTTCCACAGCATATTACGTGTCCGATTATATTGCAACGCTTTATCGCGGCTGCCTGATCGAATATGGGCCTGCGAAGGAAATTATGGACAATCCTGCACATCCGTACACCCAGCTTCTCATGAGCTCCGTGCCGCGCGTAGGTGACAAGTGGAAAGATGAGACGGCCATGCCTGATATGGAAGGCAAGGAGTATGCGATTACATATTGTAAGTTTGCTCCCCGTTGTCCATATGCAACAGACCAGTGTCGGAAAGAACGTCCGAATCCCACGCAGATAGGGAATGAACGCATGGTGCTCTGCTACCATCCGTTGACTGAAAAAGCATAAAGAGAAGGATAATAGATTCTATATTCCGTGAAAACAGGGCCCCCGATTTTCGGGGGCCCTGTGTCGTTTTCTGGTTTTTAGCTGGCAGGATTCAATAAAAGGAATGTCTGGAAGAGAAAAGTGTGGAAAACATAACTGAAAGAAGTGTATCAGTTTGTAAAAATTAACTGATAGTTGCTAAAAAGCCATATATGGCCCTTGTATCATATTTATCGTAACTCATGGTAAATAATGGAAGGAAGGGGAACGATGGCTGAAGAAAACATTCTTGTAGCAATGGGAAGAAGGCTGTACAAACAGAGAAAGAAAATGAAGCTGACGCAGGAGGAGACGGCTGAGCTTCTTGGGATTTCGTCAACTTTCTATGGAGAGATTGAGAGGGGAAAGAGGAGGCTTTCCATAGAGAAAATATTGTTGGTATACGAAAAGATGTATCTGGATCCCACCTATCTGTTGACCGGCGAGTTGATTACACACAGAACTTTGACGGAGGTTTTTCAGGAATGTCCAAGAGATAAACAACCTGTTTTGGAACAGATTTTGACGTATCTAACGAAATTGTGCCAGTGATTCTGAGGGGGATGATTGGCGAAAAGACACTTTGATCTTGTTTTTGCTTGGAAAGGGTATGGATGTTGGGGCTTGAAACACAGTTTCAAGGCACTCATGGGTATGGTATTGTAGGCGTGGCCTGCGATATGCAGGGGTATAAAGATGAAAGCACAAAATAGGGTACATGATGACAGGGATAACCGGAATTTCTTTGAAGATTTATATAAAACTGAATACGATAACATCCTGAAATATGTCCGCCGTATGGTAACGGATAGCAATGGCGTAGAAGATATCGTACAGGAAACCTTCTTTGAGGCATGCAGGAAAGAAAAGGAACTGCGGGCTCATCCCAATGTGCCTGGATGGCTTCATCTCACGGCTAAGAATAAGGTCATGAAGTGGGAGGAGAAACAAAGAAAATACAATTTGGATTTCGATTTCATTCTGGATAATACGACAGAGGAAGGAAAAGGAAAAGTGGACGACTACCGGATGGTGGAAGCGATTTCCACCGTCCGCCGCGTCCTGTCTGATGAAGAGCTGAAACTCTTTCGCTGTTATTACGAATATGGATATACCTCGCAAGAGATAGCGCAACGGCTGGGTATTTCCGAGACATGCTTCAAGGTCAGGATCTTGAGAATGAAACAGAAAATAAAGAATAGCCTGCAATTGACTTTACTTTCGGGAGTAGGTGGAATATTATTGAGACTGTTATGCCTCATGGGAGATAAATTATGACAGATAAGAAGCTTGATCAGGATGAGAAACTAATAGAAGAATTGTATACGAAATTATGGTGGTATACTTACGAGGCCACAGACGAAGAATTCAACGCACAGGAAGTTGACGCCATAGTCCAGCTCCTTGAAGTGATGGAACCAATCAAGGATGACAACACCTATGAGCCCGGAGCGGAAGCGGCCTTCCAGCGCTTTCAAGACAGATACAGCATGGAACTGGAACATATGGAAGATATCGAAGAAGAGCCCGAAGGGGAAGAGGACGGAAAAGCCTCCAAAGTCTCTCTTTCAGAAGTTTCTGCCCCAAAGGAAAGGGCTTGCAAAAGAAAAAACGAAAAAGCTGGCAAAGAAGCCAAACACAAAAAACGCCTTCTGCGTCTCGCCACAGCGGCTGCAGCCTGTACGGTTTTAGTAGTTAGCTTGAATGTGGGTACGTTTGCTTTACAGAGAAAATCGTTCTTTGAAGTGATTGTGGAGAGGATTGGCAAGACAAAAGTTATTGTTACTGGAAATGAAGAAATAGAGGAAAATACTTCTGGGGAAATAACGTGTGAGAGTTGGGAAGAAGTAGAAGAAATTCTTGGTGAGGAAATTTTACAGGTAAATTATATACCGGATGGATATGTTTTGACAGAAATGACGGTTGGTTTGATGGAGGGGAAAGATAAGGTTTTTGCGAAATACTGTAATGACGAGGATAAATATTTTGTAATTAAGGTATATATTTATCCAGAAAATTACTCTATAAATATTGTCTCTTTTGATGAAGAGTGGGAACTAATCAAAGAGGAAAAAGAGGGGAAGAAAATACAGTACTATTCTAAAGACGATATAATAGAAGCATTTTTTGTTTATGGTAAAGCAACATATTATATTACCAATAATGAAAATTTGGAAACTTTAGAGAAAGTGGTGAATGCAATGAAATAAGTAATATAGTATAAGATTGAAAATAAAGTCCTACTACACATAGATAAACTAAATATATGGCAGAAACATACTCTCTATATAATATTCTGTAACTTTTAGTGAATGCAAGGGAATAGATATGTAGAATTCACTACTAAGGAAGAATCGTATAAGGAGAGTATGCCATGAAAAATTTTGTAAAATTATTAAGTATTATGGGAATGGCAGGATGTCTGCTGTTTGGTAAAGTGGATGTACAGGCCGCAGATCAGGGATTTATCGAGCTTCCTATGGAAGAAGTTCAGATCATAATTTCTTCGGAGGATGAAGGAGTTGGTGCCTCTTCTGTTGCTGCCGCATCTTTAGGAGGTTGTGAATTAGGTATTGGTATTGCCAGTAATGGTGTTTCTATCACCTTTTCAACCAGTAGTACACAAGTCGCAAGTGAGATAGGCGTAAAAAATATTGTACTCCAGGAGAAAAATGGATTGGGTTGGACGAATATTGGGATCAGTAACCATTATGATAGAAATAGGCAGGAATATACCGGCGGCGTGGTATATACAGGTGCACAGCGAGGAAAGACATATCGGGTATATTGCACGCATTACGCAATTATCAATGGAAGAGAATATACATTATACAGTATAACAGATAACCTGGTATACAACTAAGTATCCCGCCCAGCGGTTCTATGTGAATTATTTTCAACTTTGCCGCGAACAGCCTAAACGAGGCTGAATATATATTCTACGGTTAGCCGAGAGGAAATGTATTGTTGCTCTTAATAGTGAATTCTCACGGCAAACAGAAAAAAGGTGCATTGATGAAGCTCTCAAACCACCCGGCAACCGATGGTTTGAGGGCTTTATTATTAGATTCCACACACATCAAATGGATATCCCTACTTTCGGAAACGTCAAGTAGGGATATAAAGGAGAGCCTGTGAAAGTTTTTCTGTAAATAGGTATTAGACAACAGGTCTTCTATGATAAAATCTAAATCATAGGAGGCCTGTTATTATGGCAAGAGAAAAGAAACCCGTTCACAAAGTACAAATGACCGAAGGAAAGAGAAACATCATTCATCAGCTTTTGGAAGAATACGATATCCAGACGGCTGAAGATATCCAGGATGCCCTGAAAGACCTGTTGGGCGGCACTATCAAAGAAATGATGGAAGCAGAAATGGATGATCACCTTGGTTATGAAAAATCGGAGCGCTCTGACGGTGACGATTACCGCAACGGTTACAAACCAAAACGTGTTAACAGCAGCTATGGAACAATGGAAATCGAAGTACCACAGGACCGTAAATCTACTTTTGATCCCAAGATAGTACGAAAACGCCAGAAAGATATCTCTGACATTGACCAGAAAATCATCTCTATGTACGTGAAAGGCATGACCACCCGTCAGATTTCGGAAACAATTGAGGATATTTATGGTTTTGAAACATCAGAGGGGTTCATATCTGATGTGACAGATAAACTCCTGCCCCAGATTGAGGATTGGCAGAACCGGCCGCTTTATGAGATTTATCCCATCCTTTACATTGACGCAATCCATTACTCTGTCCGTGACAATGGTGTGATCCGGAAACTGGCCGCATATGTGATCCTGGGAATCAATACAGAAGGCAGAAAGGAAGTACTCTCCATCAGTGTTGGAGATAATGAGAGTGCCAAGTACTGGCTTTCCGTATTAAACGAATTAAAGAACCGCGGGGTAAAAGATATCCTTATCATCTGCGCAGATGGTCTTACAGGAATCAAGGAGGCAATCTCTAGAGCATTCCCTAAAACCGAATATCAGCGGTGCATTGTCCATCAGGTAAGAAATACGTTAAAATACGTTCCTGACAAGGATCGGAAGGCTTTTGCGGCAGATCTTAAAACAATCTATCATGCACCTGATGAGGCAAAAGCCCGGGAAGCACTGGACAGGGTCAATGAAAAATGGACTCTCAGATACCCCAATTCGATGAAAGGCTGGTATGATAACTGGGATGCTGTAACCCCTATTTTTAAGTTTTCAGCAGCCGTCAGGAAGGTCATATATACGACAAATTCCATAGAATCACTGAATGCCACTTACCGTAAGCTGAACCGCCAGAGGAGCATATTTCCGAGTGATACATCACTGCTAAAGGCACTGTATCTTTCCACATTTGAGGCCACGAAAAAATGGACCACAACCATCCGCAACTGGGCACAGGTTTATGGAGAATTGAGTATCATGTATGAGGGACGGCTTCCTGAATAGGGAACGATCTGATAAAAGCCACAGGCAGACCATAGCCTGTGCTCTTGACATACAGTCTTTTCACTGTTATATATAAAGCAAGGCGGAAAGCATCAAAATGAGCCTTCCGCCTATTCATTATCATAGAAGATTTAATTATTTACAGAGTTTTCTTCACACACTCATAAAGGAAGACTCGATTTACGGGAGTTTTGCACTTCCTAAAGCGTGACATATCCCCTCTGTTCCCGCTTGCGTCTGCGGCACGGTTTTTTTCATGCGTCCGGCGCAGTCCGGTCAATATTTCCCCGGGGCGATTTGGGAAGAAAATGACCGCTGCATAAAATGGCATTGGCTTTATCACCTGGCTGGTTTTGTTTCCTTACTCCAAAGATTGCAAACTATTGCGATATGCATTCATTTCTTGTTCGTCAACTGTATCGATAACATATTGCAATTCTCTGATTGCCGAATTACGTTCTTTCGGCAAGTATGCCGCAATGGGATAAAAATTAGATTTCGAATTAGCAAAAAGATGTGTCCGTATCCGTAGATTCTGGATGAACGTCTGCAATTCACGAATGCGCTCTTTCTCCCCGGCTGGAATAAATTCTCCTCTTTTTGCCTTATCGTAAAGTTTTGTATCGGAAAAGAGCGTGAGTGAATCAACGGAGATAAAATAAGGGTTAAGCTGGCTGAATATTTTTGCACTGTTTATTGCATTTCGATAGCCGGCACCTTTTCCTGCTAATCCTGTCATATATACAAAATAATACTCTATTCCGGCTTCATCTAATTTGCGGCACTGTTCTAAAATATCCTGTGAGGTATATCCTTTATTCGCCAACAGAAGCGTATCATCATCGCCGCTTTCCGTGCCAATACTAAGCCCATTTACGCCCATGGCCCGCAACTTGCGCAACTGCCATATCTCTTTGTTTTTTATATCCTGTATACGGGCGAACATGGCTATAGCCTGGCATTTAATCAGATAATCACGGACAGTAAGAATATAGGGCTTTAATCGTTCATAGTTCAATGCAAATGGATTAGCCCCTGTTATAAAAATTCTCTTTGCATTAGGCTGATAGGATTTAATCTCGTTTAAATCTTCTTCGAATTCTGCCAGTGATGACAAGGCAAAGGGCTCGTCTTTATATAGATTGCAAAAATGGCATTTTTGATAAGTGCAGCCTGAGGTCATTTGAATAATGCAGGAATTAGCTTCATAATTCGGTCGCCATGTTCTTCCTGTAAAGTGCATACAATCACTCCTTATAAGTGACGGAGATTTATACGGTAATCCCGCAATTCATCTTCGTTCCCGCTTTCTATAATTTTATCTAAAACAGATAAAATTTTCGCTCTGTCTTTAGGCAACGTACCCTGGATTGGTATCGGATTGGAAGCCCCTAACGCACCAAACCATACGGGGATTTTTAAGTGTTCAACTAAGGCTTTTAATTCCTCATATTTTTCAAGCTCTGCTTCTTCCTGCCAGTTTCCTTTTTGTATTTCCTTGTACAGTTCTGAATTGGGATAAATGGTCAACATACTCGCCCCTATAATTTGAGGGTGGAGCTGGTTACATATCCGGGCGGTTGCTCTTGCTCCTTGTTCGCCTTTTCCCATACCGGAAATACCTGTAAGGTAAAAAAAGTTATAACCGATTCCCGCTTGATCAAGCCTTATACATTGGGCTAGAATATCCTTTGAAAGATAGCCTTTGTGCATAAATTCCAAGGCTTCGTCATCACCTGTTTCGATTCCAATCGTTAAGAGGTCAAATCCGGCTGCTGCTAATGCGGAAAGTTCTTCATCCGTTTTCAATGAAACGTCTGTTATCCTTGAAAAACAGCCAATCGTTTGATTGCTCGGAACGTGTTTTTTTATCAGGGCTGCAATTTCCATTAACCGTGAGAAGTTCAGTACAAAGGGGTTTGCGCCTGTCAAAAATGTCCGTGAAATCCTACTGTTTTTCCATCGTTTCATGTGCGCCTTCGCTTCTTTCAAATCGGCCTCTATGTCTGTGAGCGGCGACATTTTGAAGTTGAATGGCAAATCAGCATATAGCGTACAGAACTTACAGCTATGATGCGTGCAGCCTGCGGCTACTTCCAAAAGCAGTGAGGACGCTTCATAAGGAGGTCGCCATATTGTTCCTGTGTAGTGCATAATTTTATCGCTCCTTTTTTCTCTTTATTTGAATATTGTCCATTCTGTCATGGCTCTCAATAACTACTGCGCATCTTCCCAATATGTCGGATTTAGAAACCGCCGTTTTATCTGCCACAGCGACTTTTCGTATGGTGTCTGTATCCATATGAAGATGAAAATTGAAAATTAAAATTTTCAATTTCCTGATTTGTCTGCCCGCTTTAGCGGGCAAAAGGGGCAAAAATGGAATGTACGTACATCCACATCCAGCATTGGGTTATCCCCAAATAAGTATGCTTGTATCGCTCAATGTGAAATAGAGTATGTCGTTTGCATAGGAGGCGCTTATCATATAACTAAAATATTCCAATGCTCCGCGCACTTCAAGTACTGTCTTTTTTTAGTGGTAGTACTTTTTTAGATACTTAGGACGCTGAAAGGCCATATCTTGATTTCATCTTTCTTTTCCAATATACTTTAAAGCGGAAGGGAGGTATTTCTATGGCCGAGAACAAGTTCACTGACAAAGATGTAATTGCCCGCTGTGTGCCTATGGGCAAACTGCAATCAGTTATAGGCGGCAAGTGGAAAATCTTAATTTTGTGGTATGTTGCCTTTTATAAAACGCAAAGGTTCGGAGAATTGATGCGCCGTCTTGACGGCATTACACAATCAACATTGACAAAGCAGCTCCGGGAATTAGAGAATGACGGTTTTCTCCATAGGGAAATATACAAAGAAATTCCTCCAAAGGTTGAGTACTCTTTAACAGAATTTGGAGAAAGTTTTATTCCTGTCCTTCAAACAATGATGACTTGGAGCGAAAAATATCTATGTCCGGATTATGTAAATCCATATCGAGAAATGAAGGGAGAATGAGAGGAATTCCAAAGCCAGCTATACATTTCCACAATGTGCTCTTGAGCCTCCACCACGTCACGCCCGATTCAGCTCTGGCCTTTGATGATAACGGTAGCCACATTCCTCGCCCGGATTTCGTCTCATAGGGCATCCTGCCGCCCCAATCAAAAAAGTAGTTGAAACCCCTCGCCAAAAGAGTTATAATAATCCACGGAAAACAAGGAAGATTCTTCAGGGTCGGGTGCAATTCCCTACCGGCGGTGATGCTGTGGATACCTTTACGTATCCCAGACAAGTCCGCGACCCGCTTATAGCGGCTGATCCGGTACGAATCCGGAACCGACAGTATAGTCTGGATGAAAGAAGAGCAAATGCCAGGATGTCAGATCCATTCCCCTAGCGGACCTTACCGCCCAGGGAAAGGGTGCCATATCCTGCCAAACGCCGTACATCGCCCTGGGGAGACTGTTCCCCGGGGTTTTTTATTCGCCGGAAATATTTCCCATATGCCGACGGATAACGGAAGAATTTTCCTCCATAGGCGGAATATCCGCAGAAAGTGAGGAGTAAGTATGAACAGCTTAATGCAAACAGTAACCGAAAACCTGATTTTTGTCCTGGAATTCCTGGGAATCGTAGCAGCCATGGTTGTGGTCGCCTATGTGGTAGAACGCATGGAAAAGAAAAAGGACGGCAGGACGGAACGGACGCTGACCACGAGAAAAATAGCCATGGTAGGCGTATTTTCCGCAATCGCAACAATCCTGTACATGATGGATTTCGCAGTGCCCTTTGCTCCCGGATTCTATAAAATGGATTTCAGCGAACTTCCCGCCCTGATCGGGGCATTTGCGTTCGGCCCGGTAGCCAGTGTAATGATCGAGTTCTGCAAGATCGTCCTGAAGCTGCTGTTCAAGGGCACTTCCACTGCTTTTGTGGGCGATTTGGCCAATTTTGTGATAGGCTGCAGTTTCCTGCTTCCAGCGTCCATCGTATATCTGTTCCATAAGACGAAGAGAAATGCCATTGTCGGATGTGTGGCAGGGACGCTCGTGCTGACCGTATTTGGTACGGCCTTCAATGCCATTTACCTGCTTCCTAAATTTTCCCAGCTTTACGGCTTGCCCCTCGAAAACATTATTGAAATGGGCCATGCCATCAATCCAGCCATCAATAACGTCACAACATTCGTGATTTTTGCCGTTGCACCCATGAATCTGCTGAAGGGAGGCATCGTGTCCCTGGTGACCATGCTGGTGTATAAGAAGCTGAGCCCGATCCTTCACTCTTCCAGATAATATCCGGAAAATGTGAGGAAGGAAAAACGGAATATGGATACCAATGGCGCACAAAGCGCCATTGACATAGAAAAGCCTGCGGTTCGATTTCCGACCGCAGGCTTTTATGTCGAGGGAGGGCCGGCACCTTTTCGGGTGCCGGCAAGTTATGAAAAAGAAATCTATGAAAAAAACTCTTGTTTGCTTGCTATGGTTATACGATAGCATTCAAGTATGTAAGAATCATGATAGATTTTTGAAGAAATTGTGAAGCTTTTGCGGCTAAAAAATGAATCGTGGGATTTTGGAAGTGCACCGCTCCGCAGACCAGTGGGTCAAAAGGGGCGTTGATGATTCGATATAACTTTGTTTGGGGAGAATATTCAGGCTCTATGGCCCATCCTTTGGAAAATCTTAAGAAAAATTTAAAGGAACCCCATGGACTTTTCTCTAATTTCTATAGTATGATTACCCAAGTATTATAATAGCTTGACAGACAAAACATACTATTGTATTATTGAAATGGTACAGAAGAGTAGAAAGTGAGATGCCATCATATAGTATCAGCCTTAAGCAGGTATTACATTTTGTACGGATCATGTCATTTAGCTGTAGGAAAAGAGGATTAAGTCATGAGCGCTTTGGTGGAAGTACGGGATATGTGCAAGGTCTACAATCCCGGGGAAAATGAAGTACGGGCTCTGGATCATGTGAATGTTTCCATTGAAAAGAATGAATTTGTGGCAATCATTGGGCATTCCGGTTCCGGAAAATCCACACTGATGAATATGCTGGGATGCCTGGATGTGCCCACCAGCGGCACCTATCTGTTGCACGACCAGGATGTGTCCAGGATGAGCGATAATGAACTTTCTGATATTAGGAACCGGGAAATTGGTTTTATTTTCCAGGGGTTTAATCTGATCCAGAACTTGACGGCCCTGGAAAATGTGGAACTGCCGTTAATTTATCGGGGCGTAGGAAGGCGGGAGCGCATGGAACTATCCCGAAAGGCATTGATGAAGGTGGGACTGGAAGCGAGAATGGACCATAAGCCTTCGGAGATGTCGGGAGGCCAGCAGCAACGCGTGGCCATCGCAAGAGCGATCGCCCAGGCCCCTCCGGTAATTCTGGCCGATGAGCCCACCGGAAACCTGGATTCCAATTCCACAACGGAGATTATGGGGATTCTAAAAGGGCTACATAAGGAAGGCAGGACGGTAATCATTATTACCCATGATAATGAGATTGCGGCCCAGGCGAGACGGGTAATCCGTATTAAGGACGGGCATGTGGAAGCGGACTATGTCCAGGATGTGGATTAAAAGCGGACATGTGGAGACAGAATCCATACAGGGCCTGGGCTATGGGATTCAATGCAGCGTCCCTTTGGTTTTCAGACAGAACGGCTGCTGGATGGATTTGTAAGAGGGCCTCGCGACGGGGACGGCGGTGAGGTAGGAGCGCAGAAAGCTTCCAGACAAAGAATAGGCTTGGCAGCATGGAAATAGACATAAACAGTATGGCCCATTTTCACGGGGCGGAAAGGCAGGAAAAGGCAACATGGATGAGCAGGTGAAGATCTCCGAAGAAAAGGCGGTTTTTCAGGAGACGGACAAAGAGAGGAAGAAACGCGAGAAGGCGGAAGCGAAAGAGAAGCGTGCCCAGGAAAAGAGAGAAGCCAAGATGGCCGGCGGCAGCGTCAAGAAAGGGAAAAAGAAGAAACGGATCGCTATTGTGGTGGCATTACTTCTGGTTGCCGTGTTTATCGGCTATTCCGTGGTTTCCAGTTCCCTTGCCAAGAATACGCCCATGCAGGTCATGTGCATGGAGGCCGTGACGGGCGATGTGGAGGAAACCCTTTCCACCAGCGGAACGGTGAGCAGCGAGGAAAGCAAAACCTACTACGCGCCTGTGGGAGCCACCATCCTGGAGATGGGGATTTCTTTAGGGGACGAAGTGAAGGAAGGCCAGCAGCTGGTGGTGTTTGATACCTCCGATCTGGAAAGCAAGAAGAGAAAGGCGGATCTGGATGCCTCCGCAACGGCGAACGGCTACAGGAGCACTCAGTACCAGAGCAGCAAGAATCAATCGGAATATAATGAAGCCACCGTTGGGTTAGAGGAACTGAAAACCATGGCCGAGCAGCAGGAACAGTATGTGAAAGGCCTGACCTACCAGATGGAAGACGAACAGCAAAGGGAAAAAGAATCTCTTCAGCAATGGTACGGAAAGCTGTCCCAGGAGCTGGAAATCCAGAATAATAAGCTGGCAGAGGCACAGGGAGAGGAAAGGCAGGGAGAGATCCAGGATATCATTCGGAATCTCAACCAGCAGATCCGTGATGTGAGCAATCAGATCAGCGATTTGAGCATGTCGGACGGCTTAAAGGAAAAGCAGCGTCTTATCGATGCGGAACAGAAGAAGCTGGAAGATATGCGGGAGGAAATCAGCAAGCGGGAGGGCAAAGAGTCCTCTTCCGAAGCGGGAATCACGGATCCTTATGCGAAACAGCAGCAGGCGGACAACGTACAGAGCGCCCAGCTGACGGCCGGGGAAGCCCAGACGGAACTGGAGACAGCCAAAGAGGGCATTAAAGCGGAATTTTCCGGGATCGTGACCAAACTCGGTTCTTCTTCGAATAATACCGGCGCGGTTCTGGAAGGCGCGACCGTATCGGAAGGGACGGAGCTGTTCACCATTGAGAGCAATCAGTCGGTGAAGGTGGATATCGATGTGACCAAATACGATCTGGCGAAAGTTGCAGTGGGACAGAAGGCGGATCTGGAAATCGCCGGTGTGGTTTATGAGGGAGAGGTATCCAAAATCAATAGGGTGGCGCAGCAGAACAGCCAGGGTACGCCTGTGGTACGTGCTGAAATACATATCATAAAACCGGATTCCAATATTTATCTGGGTGTGGAAGCCAAAGTGACGATCCATACGGCCTCGGCGAAGAACGTTATCACCCTTCCGGTGGAAATCGTGAATGCGGATAAGCAGGGAGATTTCTGTTATGTGGTGGAAAACGGCGTAGTGGTTATGAGGAGGCTGGTAACGGGCATTTCCTCCGACAGTATGATCGAGGTTAAGGAAGGATTAAAGGCAGGCGATCAGGTGATATACGATACCTCCGGTATGATTATGGAGGGAATGAACGTGATGGCAGTTCCCATGGGCGGCGATGTTGTCGGCGAAAACGGCATGGAACCCGGAATGCAGGAGGACGGCGCCGCATCTGAAGAAGAGGCCGGAACATCGGAAAGCGGCGGTGACGACGAGAACGCTGCAACGACGGCGGGGGAAGCTTCCGACGGGACGGGTGAGGACGAAGAGGCGAATTTGCAACCGGCATCCTCTGAAGACGAAGCGGAATAAGAAACTGTGATGGAAAACTCAGTTTTCGCACAGTTCCGAAGCGGACGGCGATGCGTCGCATCGCCGTTGGAGTAAGGAGGATCGGATAAGTGACACAGGCTTGGGAATATATAAAAATTGCCCTGATGAACATCAGGAGCAACAAAGGCCGGTCTGTTCTGACAATGCTGGGTATCATCATCGGCATCACCTCCGTTATCATGATTATTTCCATCGGTGACGGGGTAAAGGGGCAGGTCAGCGACGAACTGGACGCCATGGCGGGAGGCCTGATCGGAATTTCCGTGAACAATGAGCACAGCGATGAGGAGATTTATTTCACGGAGGACGACATGGAAGCCATCCGGGAGAAGGTTCCCGGTGTAAAGGGCGTGACCGATGTATGGACTTTCTATGGAAGCGTAATCGGGAAAAAAGGGGAATTTACGGCGTATCTGTCCGGTGGATCTCAGGATATGGAATTTTATCAGAGCGAACCGATCGTGGCGGGAAGATATTTTACCGCGAGCGATTATTATTCGGGCAACAGGGTATGCGTGGTCACGGAGCAGGCAGCGAAGAAGCTCTTCGGCACCACCGATGTGGTCGGGCTGTCCATCGAGGTTACCATGTGGGGAACGGCTCAGGATTTGAAGATCGTGGGCATCCGGAAAGACAGCACCGCATCCATGTTCAGCATGTACGGGGACATGATCAATATTGAAGCTCCGTTGAATATGCTCAGCTCAGCCTATGGCGTATATCTTGGAGAACTCACTTCCTTTTATGTCATTTCTGAGACGGCAGCACAGTCCGTTTCGGTGGCTCAGGGTGTGGTAAACCTGATGGAAGCCCGGCACAATGTCCGGGGGCAGGGATTGATCATGGTGCAGAACATGCAGGATCAGATATCCGAGATCAACTCCGTGCTTGGCATGATCTCCATGTTCGTGGTAGTGGTGGCAGCCATTTCCCTCCTGGTGGGCGGAATCGGCGTCATGAATATCATGCTGGTATCCGTGACGGAACGGACGCGCGAAATCGGTATCCGCAAATCCCTGGGCGCCAGGACGGGTTCCATTCTATTACAGTTTCTGTCGGAATCCGCCATTATCACCCTGTTGGGCGGAATTATAGGTATCATCTTGGGTGTGGCAGGAGCCAGCGTGGTAGGCAGCCTGATCGGCTTTACGGCCAGAATCCAGGCGGGAACGGTCCTGATTGCCTCCGTTTTCTCTGCCGGGGTGGGTATCTTCTTCGGCATCTATCCTGCCAGGAAGGCGGCCAGACTCAGCCCGATTGAAGCGCTGCGGCATGAATAGACGGGAATAAATTTGGACACACGGTTTGGGCGTTTATACTTTTTGATATCGTCCTGCCTTTGATAAAGGACCAATCATAAGGGGCTGTTGCAGAATATCTGGCCCACAATGGCATAGTGAATGCAGACACTATAGCCATATTGTGGCGCTGCGATATTTTGTAGCAGCCGTTTTGCGCTATCAATACAAATCATGAATGCTCCGGCCGCTCCCAAGGCGGTCAACGCAAGGCCAAGGCGGTTCTCCGGTCAGGGCTCTTAACGGGCTGCTGATAAAACATTCATGGTGACTGCTCATGCGCCCAGTACCCAGGAATCCGTTTGTCATAAAGCGCAGAATGCAGTGTGGGTATGACATGAAGCGCGAAATGCGACTGATTGTCAATTTCCTTTGCATGTGATACAATGAAAAACAGCAATGCGGCAGGGAAGATCTTTGTTGAGGCAGTATTGTAGGCACAGCCTTCGATATGCAAAAATATGTATGGAAGTAAAATGCCAAACTCTTTGTTGAGGCAGTATCATAGGCACAGCCTTCGATATGCCAAAATATGTATGGAAGTAAAATGCCAAACTCTTTGTTGAGGCAGTATCGTAGATACAGCCTTCGATATGCAAAAAATATGTATGGAAGTAAAATGCCAAACTTTTTATTGGCGGCGGTATCGCATGCGTTGCTTGCGAAATGCAGGGGGATAAAAGGGAAAGGCTTTTCAAACCTTTCACTCGGCCTAGATCTGTACGCGCGCGAAAGCGCGCAGATGGGAGCCAACGATGGAAATGGAATTTGACGTGAAAATCAATGCAGGGATCCTTTACGATTATATGCTGCATCACACCTATACCAGTTTTGCAGGGATCCTGGGGACTGTGGTGGGTGCGCTGATGATCCTGGGGTTTGCCATGGGTGGACATGCCCTTTATCTGATAGCTGGAGTGATTATCCTGGTCTATCAGCCCGGAAGCCTTTTTTTAAAATCGAAACAGCAGGCGCTGGCCAATCCGGCGTTTAAACAGCCCCTGCATTATAAGATGAATGAAGAGGGGGTGGAGGTTTCCCAGGGAGAAGCGCATGAATTCCAGAAGTGGGAGGACATGGTGAAAGCGGTGTCCACGGGCCGGAGCATCATTCTCTACACCGGCCGCGTCAATGCCAGCATCTTCCCGCGCAGGGAATTGGGAGATCAGCTTTCCGGAGTAGTGGAGATGATCTCCACGCACATGCCTGCGAAAAAGGTGAATATCAGAATGTGAGAGATGTTATGATTGAGAAAGAAGGGACGGATCGGGTGATGGAAATAGAGAGCCTTTCGGCCAGAGATACCTTTGCGCTGGGAGAGCGGATCGGAAGACAGGCAAAGCCGGGGCAGGTCTATACGTTGATTGGGGAGCTGGGCGTGGGCAAGACGGTATTCACTCAGGGCGTGGCGTGCGGTCTGGGGATCACGGAACCGGTAAACAGCCCAACGTTTACCATTGTGCAGATTTATGAAGGAGGGCGGATGCCCTTTTACCATTTCGATGTATACCGTATCGGGGACGTATCGGAGATGGATGAGATCGGATATGAGGATTGCTTCGAGGGCGAGGGGGTGTGCTTGGTGGAGTGGGCCAACCTGGTGGAAGAGATCCTTCCGCCCGATCACATCCGCGTGCAGATTGAAAAGGATTTGAAAAAAGGGTTCGATTATCGTAGGATTGCCGTGACGCAAATGGGAGCCAAGAGTGAAAATTGATCTTCTCAATCTCTCTAAATCGAACGCGTGCCTTGTATGCAGAGAGGAACAAAGTTGAAAGGATTGCGCTTTCAAACGATTGATTGGTAAACGCGCCGAAGCGCGTAGAGGGGTATAGATATGAAAATATTGGCTATTGACAGTTCTGGCCTGGTTGCCGGTGTGGCGGTGGTTCAGGACGATGTACTGGTGGCAGAGTATACCGCCAATTATAAGAAAACCCACTCTCAGACGCTTCTTCCCATGCTGGATGAGGTGAAACGCATGATTGAACTGGATCTGTCCACGGTGGATGCCATTGCGGTGGCAGCCGGGCCAGGGTCCTTTACCGGACTGCGGATCGGATCGGCTACGGCAAAGGGGTTGGGGTTGGCTCTGGATAAACCGTTGATCGGCGTGCCTACGGTGGACGCTTTGGCTATGAATCTGTACGGCGCGGACGGTCTGATCTGCCCGTTGATGGATGCCAGACGCAGCCAGGTATACACAGGGATCTATACCTTTGAACCGGTTTTGGCCGGAGAAGGGGAGAACCCGTTGGAAGAACGTTTCCGGTTGAACGTCCGTAAGGCCCAGTGCGCATTGCCGATAGAGGAGATCGTGGAGGAATTAAATGCGGTTCCGGGAAAGAAACGGGTAATCTTCCTGGGAGATGGGGTTCCGGTATTCTCCGAACGGCTTGCAGAGTTGATGAGACGTCCCTATTGCTTTGCGCCCGCCACCTGTAACAGGCAGCGGGCAGCGTCGGTTGCGCTGCTGGCCCGGGAATATGCGGCGATGGGAAAAATGGAACCGGCCGGGGCCCACGTCCCGGAATATCTGCGCCCTTCCCAGGCGGAAAGGGAGAGGGAAGAGAAAGGATGTTGATCCGCAGGTTGGAAGGACGAGACTTGGAGCAGGCGGCCCGACTGGAGCGGGCTTGTTTCGGAAAAGCCGCCTGGTCAGATGCGGCGCTGAACGCGGCGCTGAGGGATGCCAATGCCCTGTATCTGGCGGCGGAGGAAAACGGAGAACTGATCGGATACTGCGGAATCTGGCAATCCTTTGAAGACGGGGAGGTCATGAATGTGGCGGTGCGGGAAGAATGCCGCCGGCAGGGCTGCGCCCGCAAGCTTTTGGAGGAATTATTTATACATGCCGGAGAACGGGGGATTCGAAGATTCACCCTGGAAGTGAGGGAAGGGAACCTGCCCGCCATCCGGCTTTATGAAGCCTTGGGCTTTGTAACGGAAGGGATTCGGAAGGATTTTTATGACAATCCCAAGGAAAACGCCCTTATTATGTGGTGTGATGATCCGTCTTCCTCTTGGGTGGAATTTCCAGGCAGGGAATGAAAACGCTGGCGGAGGATTCCTGTCCTCTTGCGGCGTGGAAGGAATCAGACGGCTGAGCCCTTCTGGTTCGTTCTATGCCGCGAGAGGATAAAAGCAGGTGGAAAAGGAAGGAAAAGCATGGAATGATTCCCGCTTTTTTTCAACAAAAAAATCCGTTATAATGAAAAACGTGACAGGATTAGACTGAGAAATGGCCTACAGCCATTTTTCAACCGTGAATTGTTGAAAAAAGAAAGGCGGGTATTACATGCGCGTTTATCGTAAAGAGAACGGTTTAAAACTGGAAAAGGTGATCTGTAACTGCTGCGGAAAGGAACTGAAGGTGGAAAGTGGCATCCTGCGGGAGGGATGTTTTGCAGGAGACCAGGCTTTCGGCTATTTCAGCGAAAAGGACGGGGACAGATATCGTTTTGATTTATGTGAGGCGTGTTTTGACAAGCTGATTGGGAAATTTAAACTGCCAGCAGAGGTCACGCAGGAACGCGAACTTCTGTAGCGGCAATTCATGCCGCAGGCAGCACGGATCGGATTTTGGATGAAAAACGCTCGCATAAGTTTGGCGGATGAGAGTTTCCGATTGGCGGTATGCTGCCGCAAGGACGCGGCGTGGAGGATGAAAATGCTGGATGTATGTTTGCTGGGAACCGGAGGGATGATGCCTCTGCCCTATAGATGGCTGACTTCCCTGGTGGCCCGTTATAATGGAAAGAGTATCATGATCGACTGTGGGGAGGGGACGCAGATCGCCATGAAGGAGAAGGGCTGGAGCCCGAAACCGGTGGACATCATGTGTTTTACCCATTATCATGCGGATCATATCAGCGGCCTGCCGGGCCTGCTCCTCACCATGGGAAATGCGGAGCGGACCGAACCGCTTATGCTGTACGGACCGAAGGGGCTGGGCCGGGTGGTGAATGCGCTCCGCGTGATCGCTCCGGAGCTCCCTTTTCCCATTTTATATCATGAAATAACGGAAGCCGAGCAGAGCTTTACTTTTGACGGCTTCCGAATCGAGGCATTTCGTGTGAACCATAACGTGACCTGTTATGGATACAACATCGTGGTGGAGCGCGCGGGACGCTTTCAGCTGGAAAAGGCTCAGGAACAGAAAATTCCGAAGCAATACTGGAGCAGATTACAGAAGGGCGAGACGATCGAAACTCCGGAGGGCATCTATACCCCGGATCTGGTGCTCGGCCCGCCGAGAAAGGGAATCAAACTGACCTACTGTACGGACACGAGGCCCACGGAAGGAATTGTAAAAAACGCCCGGGAAGCGGATCTGTTCATCTGTGAAGGCATGTATGGAGAGCCAGAAAAAAAAGAAAAGGCCAAGGAATACAAGCATATGACCTTTCTGGAGGCCGCGGATATGGCGCGGCGGGCGGGAGTGAAGCAGATGTGGCTTACCCATTACAGCCCTTCGCTGGTGAGACCGGAGGATTATATGGACGGCGTGCGCAGGATTTTTCCGGCGGCCGTGGCGGGAAAGGACGGAAAGAGCGTGGATCTGCTCTTTGAAGAGGATTGAGGCCATGGAAAAAGACATTTGTATTCTGGCAGTGGAAAGTTCCTGCGATGAGACAGCGGCGGCTGTGGTGCGAAACGGCAGGGAAGTTCTGTCCAATGTGATCTATTCCCAAGTCGATCTCCACACGCTCTATGGAGGGGTGGTTCCGGAAATCGCATCCAGGAAACACATCGAGAAAATCAATCAGGTGATCGAGAAGGCGCTGATGGACGCCGGCCTCAGCCTTTCAGAGGTGGACGCCGTGGCGGTGACCTATGGTCCCGGGCTGGTGGGAGCGCTCCTTGTGGGCGTTTCTGCGGCAAAGGCTCTAGCCTTCGCATCCGGAAAGCCCCTGGTGGGCGTACATCACATCGAGGGGCATATCAGCGCCAATTATATAGAAAACCCGGATCTGGAACCTCCCTTCCTCTGTTTGGTGGTCTCCGGTGGGCATTCCCATCTGGTTCTGGTGAAGGACTATGGGGAGTATGAGGTCATCGGCAGGACCAGGGACGACGCGGCGGGAGAAGCCTTTGACAAGGTGGCCCGTGCCATCGGCCTTGGATATCCCGGCGGGCCGAAAATCGACAGATTATCCAGAGAAGGCAACCCGGATGCGGTTCTTTTTCCCCGGGCGAAGGTGGGCGGCAGCGTCTACGATTTCAGTTTCAGCGGTTTGAAATCGGCAGTCCTGAACTATCTGAACTCCTGTGAAATGAAGAAAATACCCGTCAATCGGGCGGATGTGGCGGCTTCTTTTCAAAAAGCGGTGATCGACGTGCTGGTGGAACATTCCATGGGAGCCGTTTCCCGGTTTGGAACTGGCAAGTTCGCCATTGCAGGAGGCGTGGCATCCAACACCTCCCTGCGGGAGGCATTTTCACGGGCCTGTCATGAACGGGGGATCGCTTTTTACCATCCCTCCCCCATCTATTGTACGGACAATGCGGCCATGATCGGGACGGCAGGGTATTACGAATACATTCGGGGCGTGCGGCATGGATGGGATCTGAACGCGGTGCCTTCCCTGCGCCTGGGAGAACGGATCTGAGCTTTGCCGCCCGCAAAAGAGGCGGAGGAAAACCAAAGTGACGGCTCTGGTTTTCCTTGACTCCTCAAACTGGCCTGCGAAGTGTGACGGGCCTGAAATATCCGCTGGAATCGGAAAAGAGGAATAGATTGAAAAATGTCTTTGCAGCCGTTTTTCAACCATGAATTTGTGCCTGCAGAAGCAGGCATGGAGGTTCGTATGAAAAAGGGAGGAGGGGAGCGGGACATGAAGGAAAAGACCTCAGCGGTGGTGCTGGCCGCAGGAAAGGGGACGAGGATGCAGAGCGATGTCCCCAAACAGTACATGCTTCTCGACGGGAAACCGGTGATCTGGTATGCGCTGAAGGCGTTCCAGGACAGTTTTATCGACGAAATCATCCTTGTGACGGAGCAGGGAGAAGAGCCTTTTGCCAAAAGCGAGATCGTGCAGGCTTACGGTTTTACCAAAGTGACGGCCGTTACGGCGGGTGGAAACGAACGCTATGACTCTGTGGCAAAAGGACTGGAGTGTGTCTCTTCCGACAGCGCCTATATTTTCATCCACGATGGGGCAAGGCCCTTCGTAAACCGGCAGATCTTAGACGACGGCTTGGAACATGTGCGCCGTTACGGGGCATGTGTGGCGGCCATGCCGGTAAAGGACACCATTAAAATCGCGGATGAAGAGGGATTTGCCATATCCACCCCAAGACGAGATCGGGTATGGATGATGCAGACGCCCCAGGTATTTGAAGCGGATTTAATCAGGACGGCCTATCAAAGGTTGGAGCTGGAAAAAGATCATCTTGCGGCAGAAGGCATTCGGGTAACCGATGATGCCATGGTGGTGGAGACATTGATGGACCGGCGTGTGAAGCTCTTTCCCGCTTCCTATGAAAATATCAAGATTACCACGCCGGAAGATCTGGTTACGGCGCAGGGATTCCTATTGTCGGGACGCATGTAGGGACCATTTCTGGCGGTAAACGCCGCCCACTTGGAGCTGCTTTTAAACCGGTCGGTTTGGAAGCAGCGCATATACATAAGTATCCTTCCAAATAGGCCTCTCGTCCTCATCTTTCCAAAAGTAGACGTTTTGCATGAAATGGGCTTCCCGCCAAAAGCCAAGAGCTTCGAGCAATTTCCATGAGCTTATATTTTCGGGATCACATTCCGCATATATCCGATGGATCCCATTTGAGAACGCCTGCTGGATTAAAGCCTTGCAACCCTCTGCGGCATATCCGTTTCCCCAATAATCCCTGTTGAGCACATATCCTATTTCCAGTGCTTCAAATTCCCTTTTTCCCATATAGATATTGCCTATCATTTTGTGGGAATTTTTTAATTCAAGAGCAATCATTTCATCTGTCCCAATACGCCATTTGAGATTTTCTTCTGCTTCATCAAGCGACATCGGTTTATAGGGCTCAAACTCCACCACTTTTTTATCCGATAGGTATTCGAACAGATCGTGCAAATCTTCCTTTTTATATCTTCTTAAAATCAATCGTTCTGTTTCGGCTATGATTACGCTGCGCTCCATATGGTTTGGCTCCCCTTTTCGGCAAATTTAAGTTCTCTTTTTCAGATAATTGCTTTTCCAGGACAATCAGATAACCGCTTGCCCAGGACAATTTACGATTCTTAAACCTTTTCCAAAATCCGATATATAACAGTCTGGATAAGACTGGACTGTTATACATCCAACCATGAAAATCGTTACAAGATGGGCCGAATGCATAACAACCGCTGCATTTTCGAACTCCCGTGCAGTAAATGCACAGACTTGACTGGACTATTACGCCAATTTACGCATTTGATTATAAAATAATTGGCCGCGCCTATGCAACAATTATTGACAGATCCGTATCGGAAAAAAATATCGGAAAAATTATGAAAAAACCTGTTGACACCATCGAGCTTTTTCGCTATAATAACTTTTGCACTGCTGAGGACACGAAAAAAATTTGTTTCCCTACATGATGGAAAACAAAGGGAGAGGTATCGAAGTGGTCATAACGAGGCGGTCTTGAAAACCGTTTGTCCGCA
>CANSTU010000041.1 GCA_947650005.1 uncultured Lachnospiraceae bacterium | reverse complement strand
TATGAGTGCCCGCAAAAGCGGGTAGATGAGAGTAAGGTTGGAAGAAGAAGCCTTTTAACCTTTGCGATATGAGTGCCCGCAAAAGCGGGTAGATGAGAGTAAGGTTGGAAGAAGAAGCCTTTCATTCTTTGTAATATGAGTGCCCACAAAAGCGGGCAGATGAGAGTAAGATTGAGAATTAAATTTTTCATCACTCTGATTTATACGCGCGCTAAAGCGCGCAGATGGGAGCTAAATATGAAAAATGTAAAAGGAACCGTATTCAAATACGGCGACAATATTGACACAGACGTGATTATTCCGGCCCGCTATCTGAATTCTTCGGATCCGGCGGAGCTGGCGGCTCATTGCATGGAAGATATCGACGGAGAATTCATCCATCGGGTAAAAGAGGGCGATATCATTGTGGCGGAAAAAAACTTTGGATGCGGTTCTTCAAGGGAACATGCGCCTATTGCAATTAAGGCGGCTGGAGTGAGCTGCGTGATCGCAGAAACGTTTGCCCGGATTTTCTACCGAAATGCCATCAATATTGGGCTTCCCATTATTGAATGTCCGGAAGCTGCTGCGGCCATTGAGGCGGGCGACGAGGTGGAGGTGGATTTTGATACCGGAACCATTACGGATGTGACGAAGGGATCTTCCTACCAGGGACAGGCTTTCCCGGAATTCATGCAAAAAATCATTGATGCAGAAGGGCTTGTAAACTATATCAATAACAGGTAGGCTTGAGGCGTTTTGCCAAGGAGGCTGTCGCGGTTGATGGCAGCGCCACAATATATCGCCAGACATCTATGGTAACCATACGATATATTGTGACGCTGCCGTTTCGCAATGGCCTTTTATCATATACGCCGCCCAGCATGCCCAGAAGGCCGGTAAGAAGGGCTATTTGCTATAGGGACACATTTTGATTATGCCATATCCGGCTGTTGTCCGTCATGGGCCTTCCACTGGCAGTCTGACATTTGCAGGCCGGTGAAAATGGCTTTAAATGAGGAATCTTCAGGAGAACAGGCATAGATGCCAAAACGTATTTTACCATTGCCCTCATGCATATGGCAGACTCGCATCTGGTCAAAGGAAATCCCGTCAAAGGAACATTCGATGCAGAAATCATCCTCCCTCCTACTCAATCGATACCACATGGACTTTATGGAGGCATCGATCACCGTTGTGGCCCAGTCCGAATACCCATGATTCGTTACAACGCTTCCCAAATGCTGATATTTGGCATTTTCATATTCGATGGAAGCCTTTAGCCAATTCTCACTGTCCAGATACATGACAATACCGCACTGGTCAAAGCGGTGATGGCTCTCCTGAAAGTCCGTCTTGACCACAAAACTGAAATACTTTTCTTCCGTTTCCGTTTGAAGAAGGGGCGCATTATCATTTTGAAAGTGGTAATAGGTTCTCTGCCATAGATCGGTATGAGGAGTTGTGATAATCTCGATTCGATCTTCTTCCATCTTGTAGCTCTGCGGTTCTCTCACCCATTTAAAAGTTTTCAGATCCATATTCCCTCACCTTCTGCCGCTGAAAGCGACTTTATTGTTTTTATCAAACCCACTTTATAAAAAAGGGTTCCAAGTTCCTAGCTGGAGAATTCTGGTCAATACTTATCCCTTCTTTGATTTTTCATTCAGATTCTTCCCTATATTCAAAGACAAACCATTTGTCATTCATATAAATCTCTATTGTGTCGTCTGCTCCATACTGGTATCCAAATCCACTTCCAAAGTTGGACTGGTTATCTTCCATTGGAATTTCGGTTCCATCAACCGTCGATGTGATCTCTCCATCCATATTGCCGCAACGCCCACTGACTGTACTTTCTCTTCCCGTATCATAGTATAATTTGTTGTTTACCCTTACCATAGGAATCCTGTCCCACATCGCATCTGCCTTTGCCTGTTCCAGCAACGTAATTTTATAGACCTCTCCCAATTGTACGGGGTAGGATTCTAATATGTCTCCATTATAAATAATTTTAACAGTGTCGCCAATTTGCAGCGCAAGTTTCTCTTTATTGGGGATGCTAACTTTATCCGACGCGATAAGTTCCAAAGAATCATTCACAGGTCTTACTAAAATCGAATCGTCCCTTACCTCAATGACTGTTGCCTGAAATGCTATTTCCTGCACGTTGTCTGTAAAAGCGGACATTTCTGTACGTTCCAGTAGCATGTTTGCATAATGATTCAGTGCTTCACACGGTTCATATTTTGTTTTATAGCCAACGCCATCGATCACAAGGAACGGGTTATATGCCATGATGCTTGTTTGTGTTCCATCTGCCATGACCAATGTAAAGGTAACGCCCTGTCCGTCGTACTCTGTGTAAGAATTATCCTTATTATAGATAACAACATCTTTTAGCAAATCCACTAATTCCTTCGTTTCTGTAATTTGAATGGTTTTGTCTGGTGGTGATAATTGAACCGTAGCAGATACGATTTGAACTGCCTCCAAATCTTTATATGGTTTCCTGCCACTGACAACGGCGAATAGAATCATGATGACAGCTGCTGAAAGGATACATATCAACGGTATAATAATAGTTATCTTTTTTTTCATAAGCAACCTCCATAAAATCATATTTTATCTCATACTATATCTCACTGCATATTTCTATAAAGCTTAATTTGGTTATTTGAGATTCGTATGATATCTTACTTACTAAAAATTTTTATACATTAGAAATGTATATTGATAGGCCTGTCTTCCGTGGGTACACAATTCCGAAAAGAGAATTATCAAAAACTTCCGCATCTATCAATTTTTGGATATCGTATCTCCAAAGCGGCGCTTTATGGGTCAACTATACCGCTTAAGACCGTGTCCTAATAAAAAATATTATATCATAATAAGTCCATTTTTGCTGTTATTATTTTCATTATATACCAATACCTAATATTGAAATTTTAGATTCTTCCGCATGCCCAAGCGAGCGGTGGAATTAAAATTTCAATCTTAGGTGTCACCAATAATTATAAAAGGTATCACCAATAATTATAAAAAATGAATGGATTTCTGATGAAGAGTATGGTAAAATAAATAAATCTTCTAAATTGACTGAAGTCTATAGACAGGGGCTCATAACCCTGTATCAGGCATATCGCCAAAATTTTCTTGGTAATAACAGTAAAAGATATAATAAAAACCTGGCATCAGATATTTTCTGCGGTACTAAAAAATTGGAAAGGAGGAGGCACTGGGAAGTTTATGGGACAGTGAAAATGTTATTCTGAAACAGAACTTGGGAATTGACAAATGCGAACAGATGTTTTATTATGATTGAAAGAGAACATTCGTTCTGAAAAGGAGAAGAGTATGGCGGCAGGTAAAGAGAAAGAAAAAGTGAAAGAAAAGGAAAGAGTAAAAGAGAAAGAAAAAGATGAAAAACTGAAAGCGTTGGATGCGGCGCTCTCACAGATTGAAAAGCAGTATGGCAAGGGAGCGGTTATGAAGCTGGGCGATCCGACCAGCCAGATGAACGTGGAGACAACGCCCACAGGTTCCCTCAGCCTGGATATCGCGTTGGGGCTGGGAGGGATTCCGAAGGGCAGGATCGTAGAGATCTACGGTCCGGAATCCAGCGGTAAGACCACGGTTACGCTGCATATGATTGCCGAAGTGCAGAAACGGGGCGGCATAGCAGGGTTTATAGATGCGGAACATGCGCTGGATCCCGTCTATGCCAGGAACATAGGGGTTGACATTGACAATCTATACATTTCCCAGCCCGACAATGGGGAACAGGCGCTTGAAATCACGGAGACGATGGTTCGTTCCGGCGCGATAGATATCGTGGTAGTGGACTCCGTTGCGGCACTTGTTCCAAAGGCGGAAATTGACGGGGATATGGGGGATTCCCACGTGGGCCTGCAGGCTAGGCTGATGTCCCAGGCGCTGCGCAAGCTCACTGCCGTGATCAGTAAGTCCAATTGTACCGTTATTTTCATCAATCAGCTCAGAGAGAAAGTAGGGGTAGTATACGGCAGCCCGGAAACCACCACAGGCGGACGTGCCTTGAAATTCTATTCCACCATTCGGCTGGATGTGCGGAAGATAGAGGCATTGAAGCAGAGCGGGGAGATTATCGGGAACCGAACCAGGGTGAAAGTGGTTAAGAATAAAATAGCGCCTCCGTTCCGGGAAGCAGAATTCGACATCATGTTTGGGGAAGGAATTTCCCGGGTGGGGGATATGCTCGATGTGGCGACCAATCTGAATATCATCAATAAAAGCGGAGCCTGGTTTGCCTATGAGAGCAATAAGATCGGACAGGGCCGTGAAAATGCCAAAAATTATTTAAAAGAGCATCCGGAAATATTTGATGAAGTGGAGCGTAAGGTAAGGGAACACTATAACCTGGGCCAGGGAAAGAAACAGGGGGATGCGCAGGTAGGGGAGGACGCGTCCTCAAAGGCTTCTTCCGATAAGAATAAGGCGCTGATGGAAAAAGGTGAGGAAGCAGAAGGACTGGAAGAAATCGAAGAAGCAGAAGAAATAGAAATCGGAACGGAAGCAGAATGATGACTATCACCCAAATAGAGACTGTAACGGATAAAAAGTGTGCGGTTTTCCTTGACGGGGAGTTTGCTTTTGTATTGTATAAAGGAGAATTGCGTAAATATGGCATCGTGGAAGGCGAGGAGTTGCCGCCGGATCTCTACGCGGAGATTATGCATGTTTTGCTTCCCCATAGGGCCAGGCTGCGGTGCATGAACCTGTTGCAGGCGCGGCCCTATACTAAAAAACAGCTTCTGGATAAACTTAAACAGGGTAAATATCCGGATTCCGTTATGGAAAATGCGCTTGCCTATGTGGAGTCTTTCGGCTATGTGGATGATGCGGCTTATGCGAGGAGTTATGTAGAGGATCATCTCGAAACCAGGAGCCTGAGAAGGATAGAAGAGGATCTGGCTAGACGGGGGATAGACCGCGAAACGGTCAGGCAGGCGATGGAAGAAGTCCAGGAGCAGGAAGGGGAACAGAATGAAGAACGCATGATCCGCCGCCTGTTGGAACGCAAGAATTATAATCCGTCGGAGGCAGATTATAAAGAAAAGCAGCGGATACAGGCATTTTTGTATCGAAAGGGATTTTCTCCGGATAAAATCAGGCGGGTTATGGATTGTGAGTATATGATGGAGGATTCCATCTAAACGGTAGGGGGAACAGTTCGGCTAAGCCTGAATTGTAACTTATAAAGATTCAAATTTGTCAAATATGTACTTTGGCACTTGACAGAACACCTCATATTTATTAAAATTGAACTGTTGTATAATCGCTTATAAGAATGTTTGTCCCTACATACATTCTATAACAGATATTCGCACAATGAAAATTTAATAAGGAGGTGCTCCTGTCTATGCTTTATTATGTGTTAGCAGTTGCGGTCACATTAGCGATTTCTATCCCTGTAACGTTTGCAGTGACTTCTGCATATAGGAAGAAAGAAACTGAGACCAAAATCGGCAATGCCGAAGACAAGGCAAGAGAGATCATTGACAATGCTGTGAAGGCGGCGGAAACCAAAAAGCGGGAAGGGCTTTTGGAAGTAAAGGAAGAGTCCATCCGTGCGAAAAATGAACTCGACAAGGAAATCAGGGAACGCAGGAATGAAGTGCAGCGCTTCGAGCGTAGAGTGCAGCAGAAGGAAGAGAACATCGATAAAAAAGCGGATGCCATTGAGAAGAAGGAGTCCGCGCTGACTGCCAGGGAAGAGGCGCTGGCGAAACAGAAATCGGAGATTGCGAAGCTGAACGAGCAAAGGGTACAGGAACTGGAACGAATCTCAGGTTTAACCTCCGAACAGGCAAAAGATTATTTGCTGAAAATTGTTGAAGATGAAGTAAAGCATGAATCTGCCGTCATGATCAAGGATATGGAAAGCAGAGCCAAAGAGGAAGCGGACAAGAAAGCCAGGGAATATGTGGTGACCGCCATCCAGAGGTGCGCGGCCGATCATGTGGCAGAGGCGACCATATCCGTTGTGCAGCTTCCCAACGATGAGATGAAAGGAAGGATCATCGGGCGGGAAGGACGGAATATAAGAACGCTGGAGACGCTCACCGGTGTGGATCTGATTATAGATGATACGCCGGAAGCGGTTATTTTGTCTTCCTTTGATCCGATCAGAAGGGAAGTGGCGAGGATCGCGCTTGAGAAGCTGATCGTTGACGGACGGATCCATCCGGCGAGAATCGAAGAAATGGTGGAGAAGGCGCAGCGTGAAGTGGAAGTGATGATAAAAGAGGAAGGAGAAGCCGCGGTACTGGAAGTGGGTATTCACGGTATCCATCCGGAACTCGTCAAGCTGCTTGGAAAATTAAAATTCAGGACAAGCTATGGACAGAATGCGTTAAAGCACTCCATAGAGGTGGCTCAGTTATCCGGCCTTTTGGCGTCGGAACTTGGGCTGGATATGAGGATGTCCAAACGTGCCGGCCTGTTGCATGATATAGGTAAGGCAGTCGATCATGAAATGGAAGGATCCCATATCCAACTCGGTGTGGAGCTTTGTAAAAAGTATAAGGAATCGGCCACGGTCGTCAATGCCGTGGAGTCCCATCATGGGGATGTGGAGCCGAATACTTTGGTGGCGTGTATTATTCAGGCAGCCGATACGATCTCGGCGGCAAGGCCCGGGGCAAGAAGGGAAACCCTGGAAACCTATACCAGCAGGCTGACGCAGCTGGAAGAGATTGCAAACAATTTCAAAGGTGTGGATAAATCTTTTGCTATTCAGGCGGGAAGAGAGATTCGTGTCATGGTGATTCCGGAACAGGTATCGGATGCGGATATGGTATTGATGGCACGTGATATTTCTAAAGCGATTGAAGCGGATCTGGAATATCCTGGGCAGATCAAGGTCAATGTCATAAGAGAGAGCCGAGTTTCTGATTACGCGAAATAGTGATGAAAAGCCCTGCAGGTTTATCCTGCAGGGCTTTTTGTGACATTTATGTACTATTTTTACGGAGTATTATACGATGCTTACGGAAAGGGCGCCGCAGGCATGGGCGGAAGATTATAAATTAAAATTTTCATTCTCCCTGATTGGAGCGTTCGCCAAGGCGTGCAGACGGGAGCAAGATTGGAGTGAGAAGAAGGATGAGCGAAGAGTTTAAGCGGTTGGAAAGAGAACTGGTATATAAGGGTTCCATCGTTGATTTTTATAAAGATACCATCCAGGTGCCAAACGGGAATGTGGTGAAATGGGATTTTATCAAACACCAGGGAGCGGCAGCAGTGGTTCCTGTACGGGAGGATGGAAAGCTGTTAATGGTTCGGCAGTACCGCAATGCGCTTGACAGGTATACGCTCGAAATACCGGCTGGCGGGTTGAACGGGGCGGATGAGCCGACAAGGGACGCGGCGAAACGGGAATTGGAGGAAGAGACGGGCTATGTGGCGGGAAAGGTGGAATGGCTGATTACCATTCGAACTACGGTGGCGTTCTGTAATGAGAAGATTGATATATATGTGGCTACAGGTTTGACGCCTGGCCGGCAGCATTTGGACGAAGATGAATTTATTCACGTGGAAGCCTATTCCGTGGATGAACTGTGTGAGAAGATATTGTGCGGAGAGATTGAGGATTCCAAAACCATATCGGCTATCATGAGCTATCGGGCCAAATATCTTTCCAGTCGGCAGTCTGAAGGAACGCGGGGCGGAATGGAATAGGTATGCTTGGATACGCATATGATTGTAAAAACGGTTAAGGGCGTATGTGCGTGTGGAGAGAAAGAGCCTGGCGGATGTCAGATTTTATAACAGAACTTTTTTCCTGTTCACGGGCGGGTTCCTGGCAGGACTGATCCTGATTTACGTAGGGCAGGAGAAGCTGGTGGGAGGAAGTACTTTTCTGGACCGGTTGAGCCTGCAGCGAATAGGCACACTGGAACCGGATCGGATCAGGCTTCTCTTTTACTGCCTGAAGGAACGCCTTTGGCCTGCCTTACTTCTGGTACTTTTGGCGGTGGCGGGAGCGGGCAGCCTGGCTGTATGTCTATATCTTTTATGGGGAGGATTCTGCGCAGGAGTGGTCTTGTCGGTGCTTTCCCTACGCTATGGGATTAAGGGAATCTTTCTTTTTGCGGGCGGGATTTTTCCGCAGGCTCTATTCCTGATTCCAGCCTATCTCATGCTTTTCCGCTGGTGTGTCATGAGCCAGAGGACGGGAGGCGGTGGGAACCATCGTTTGGAAATTCTATCCAAGGGTGGCAGGCTCTTTTTCGTCCTGGCGTTTCTTGCGGCTGGATGTTTGGTGGAAAGCTATCTCAATCCGGTTATTCTGAAATGGGTTTTTCGGCTATTTTAGTGATTTTAAAAGGAAAGGTTAAGATCGTGCTAATGATTCTCAGACAGGCTATTTACACGTAAGGATACTATGCTATACTGATTTAAGATATTGGCTAATCCGGCAGTCTGCCGGCAGGGAACAGAAAGGCAGGGATGAATTGAAGTTTTTGCGATCCAGTATTCAAGAAAAATTAACAGAGACGGGTAAGGCCGTATTTCCGGTGATTGGGATTGTGTTGATCCTGTGCTTTTCGGTGGCTCCTGTATCGCCTGGAATCCTGATGGCATTTTTGGTGGGGGCTGTCCTGCTCACGGCAGGCATGGTTCTTTTCTCCCTGGGAGTGGACATGTCCATGACTCTGATGGGGGAAAGAGTGGGTGTGTGCATGGCGAAGTCCAAAAGACTGTTTGTAGTGGTGGCGCTGGGCTTCATCCTGGGTTTTGTGATCACGGTTTCCGAACCGGATCTGCAGGTTCTGGCTGGACAAGTTCCGTCCATACCCAATATCGTTCTGATCGGCGCGGTGGCGGCGGGCGTGGGTTTTTTCCTGGTTATTGCCCTTCTTCGTATGTTTTTTAGTATGGCGTTACCTCCGCTGCTGGTGTTTTTCTATGGACTGGTATTCATTTTGTCTGTATTCGTTCCACGGGATTTTCTGTCGGTGGCCTTTGACTCCGGGGGCGTGACGACGGGGCCGATGACGGTGCCCTTTATCATGGCCATGGGCGTGGGCATTTCTTCGGTTCGAAGCGATAAGCATGCGGCGGACGACAGCTTTGGCCTGGTTGCCCTGTGTTCAGTGGGGCCGATTTTGGCCGTCCTTCTTCTGGGGATGATCTATCAAACGGAAAATATTTCTTATGTGCCGGACGCGTTGCCGGAGATCAGGGATTCGGTGGAACTCTGGGCTTATTTTCGGGGAGGCATTCCGGAATATCTGAAAGAAATGGCAGTCTCCCTTCTTCCTATTGTTCTGTTTTTTGGCTTATTTCAAGTGATTTTCCATATGGTAACGACAAAAAGCCTGATCAGAATCGGGATCGGGCTGATCTATACATATGCAGGGCTGGTATTGTTCCTTACGGGGGTAAACGTGGGATTCATGCCCGCGGGAAATTATCTGGGGCAGGTCATTGCCTCCCTTCCCTACCGGTGGATTATCGTACCAATCGGCATGTTGATCGGATACTTTATTGTACTCGCAGAGCCAGCGGTCTTCGTATTGACCAAACAGGTGGAGGAGATCACAGACGGGGCGATTTCGGCCCATTCCATGGGGCTGAGCCTCTCCATAGGCGTTTCCCTTTCACTGGGACTGGCCATGATCAGGGTTTTAACGGGGATTTCCATTTTCTGGTTTATCCTTCCGGGTTATTTCATTGCCCTGGCCCTTTCCTTCTTTGTACCGAAGATTTTCACGGCCATCGCTTTTGACTCCGGCGGCGTGGCATCCGGCCCGATGACGGCCACTTTCCTGCTGCCTTTTGCCATGGGGGCATGCTCGGCGGTGGGCGGGAATATTATCACCGATGCCTTTGGCGTGGTCGCTATGGTTGCCATGACCCCGCTGATTACCATTCAGGTACAAGGGCTGGTATATAAGCTGAAGGCCGTGAGAGTGGAGAGGGCTATGGCTGCGGACCATGGTTTGGCCTATGAACAGCTTGGGGATTATGAAATCGTTGAATTATAGAGTGCGTGCCTTGTACACAGATGGGAGAAAACGCGTGAGTAAGGTATTCTGTATGGTTACGATAGCCGGGAGGAGTCATGGGGGACGGTTCTTGGGTCTATATAAAGAGGAAAACCTCCCTGTCAATTTGGTGACCCTGGGGACGGGTACGGCCAGCAGTGAGATGATGGACTATTTTGGCCTGGAAACTGGTGAAAAGATCGTCCTGTTTTCGATGGTGACCTTGGAGAGCTGGAAGCGCTTGAAAAGGAAAATGGAACACAAACTGAATATAGATATCCCGGGCACAGGGATATCCTTTATCGTGCCCCTGAGCAGTGTGGGAGGAAAGAAAGCCCTGGAGTTCTTCCTTTCACAGCAGGAGTTTGAAAAGGAGGAGGAAACCCAGTTGAAAAATACGGAATATGAACTGCTGATCGTGATTTCGGATTTCGGATATACCAACCTGGTCATGGATGCTGCCAGGGAAGCGGGCGCAGGCGGAGGGACCGTGGTACATGCCAAGGGCACCGGGATGGAACAGGCTGAAAAGTTCCTGGGCGTGATGCTGGCCGCGGAAAAAGAGATGACCTTTATCGTTACCCGTTCCGGCAGAAAAAACGAAATCATGAAGGCCGTGATGAAAAAGGCAGGAATGGACAGCAAGGCAAAGTCCATTATCTTTTCCCTGCCGGTAACGGAAACGGCGGGCCTGCGTATTACGGAAGATTGGGAGGACGATACGGAAACGTTAGATAGTTGAGCGTTGGTTATAGACGAAGAAAAGGCTGCTGCAGAAGGACAGGTTCTCAAATCCGCGTCGTAGCCACGAAATCGACTGCGCGGATTTCGCATCTCATGCCGCAAAGGGCGCGGCAGAAAGAATCGGATTGAGCCATGGCCATAGACTGCAGAAGCCTCTTTGATACGGATTATTCGTATTCCGCAATGTCATAGATCAGACGTTCGGAATCTTCCCAGGATAGGCAGGGATCAGTAATAGATTTCCCGTAAACGCCGCCGCCTACCTTTTGGCAGCCCGCTTCTATGTAGCTTTCCACCATAACGCCTTTGACCAGTGCGTGAATGTCGCCGTTCAGTTTCCTGCTATGCATGACCTCCTTTACGATGCGGATCTGCTGTTCATGCTGCTTATCGGAATTGCTGTGATTTGCATCGATGATACAGGCCGGATTTTTCAGATCCCGTTCGTTATACAGAGTAAGCAGCGTATTGAGATCCTCATAATGATAATTGGGAATGTTCTGCCCATGCTTATTCGTGGCGCCTCTGAGAACCGTATGAGCCAGCTCGTTGCCCGATGTATTGACTTCCCAGCCGCGATAAATGAAGGAATGTGCATGCTGGGCGGCGTAAACGGAATTGAGCATGACGGAAAAATCCCCGCTGGTGGGATTCTTCATCCCGGCGGGTACGTCAAATCCGCTGACGGTCAGACGGTGCTGCTGATCCTCCACCGAACGAGCGCCGATGGCCACATAGGAAAGGATGTCCGAAAGATAGCGCCAGTTTTCCGGGTAAAGCATCTCGTCAGCTGCGGTCAGACCGGATTCTTCAATGGCGTGGATATGCATTTTGCGCATGGCGATGAGCCCCTGCAGGAAATCAGGCTTTTTTTCCGGATCCGGCTGATGCACGATTCCCTTGTAACCGTCCCCGGTGGTACGGGGTTTATTGGTATAAATGCGGGGGATCAGGATCAGCTTGTCCTTCACCTTTTCATTGATGCGTGCGAGCCTGGAAATGTAGTCGCACACAGCATCTTCATTGTCCGCGGAGCAGGGCCCGATGATCACGAGGAAGCGGTTGTTTGCGCCGGTGATCACGTCCCTGATTTCTTTATCTCGTGAAGCTTTCAACCGGACGAGCCTTTCCGGTACAGGGTATTCTTTCCTGATCTCATCAGGAGTGGGAAGTTTTCTGATAAATTCAAAACTCATATGTATCTTTCCTCTCGTTTCTGCCGCCGTAGCGGCCTTGTCCATTATAATATAGAAAAGTCCGCCGCGCAAGCGGGCTTTTTGGGAGAGCGCCTGTGCTCAGGGAATTTTATTCTCTCAGTATGGAGCGTCCTTGTCAGCCGCATGGAAACCGTGCCGGATCCTTTGCGCGCAGAGCACAGCCTCTTCGGCCCGGCAGGGCAGAGCGCTTGGGGCGTTTTAGGTCTGTTTCCTGCCAGAACCCCCTTCCCTTTGGGCTGCCTTTAAACCCGCCCGACTCGTCTTCGGACATTCCTCCTGGGGCTAAACTCTCGCTTCGCTCGTCAGACAACGCCTCAGTCGGAATGAAGCCGTTTTGGACGGCTTAAGAGGCAGCGCCAAATGGTCGCAGGTTTTCCGCAGGAAACGGACCTAAAACGCCCCAAGCGCTCTGTCCTGCCGGGCCGAAGAGGCTGTGCTCTGCGCGCAAAGGATCCGGCACGGTTTTCATGCGGCTGACGAGGACAGTTTACAGGCTGCGGGGAGGGCATCTCAGGACAAGGCTGCGATTGCAGAAGGATTGCTGGTACGCAGAAAGTGGCGTCCTCACAAATACCTCCGGAGCGGAATCAAACAACAGACCGTAGTATAGAGCTGGCTTAAAAGCATACCGGCCAAATATCCTTTGATACCATAAACAGGTATGGCATGGAAAACAAAAAGGAGCCGCAAAAGAAGGCTGGTCAAGTTTAAGAAAAAGGAATACCCGGTTTTTCCCAAACCATGGAGAATACTGATCAGGGTGGTATTCAGGTAGAGAAAAGGGCACATGAAGCTGAGAATCATGATGAAATGCCCTGCCAGTTCGCTTCCGAAGAGCCGGAGACCGATAGCTCTGCCCAGGCAGAGGAACAGAAAGCAGCAGCAGCTTCCCAGCAGGATACAGCAGCTCAGGCACTTGCGTACCGCCTGCCTGATCGAACGCTGGTCGTTTAAGGAATCCGCTTCCGATATGGCTGGCATGAGGAGGACGGAGACGGAATTGGTAAGCGTGCCGGGAAAAAAGATCAGTGGCAGCGCCATTCCGGTGAGCACGCCGTATACGCTGAGGGAATCCGCCACGGAATGGCCGAAGATCTGCAATTTGGCAGGGATACAGGCGGCTTCGATGGCCTGAAGCAGGTTGAGACAAAGGCGGTTTGCGCTGAGCGGGGCGGCAAATCCCAGAATCTGTTGGGAAAGAATGGTATAGGCGCCGGGCCTTGCCTTACGTCCCTCGCGGCCCATTTGGGGCATTTTTCTGGAGAAATGCAGATAGGCTGCGGGCAGGGAGATCATCATGGAACCGAGTTCACCGATGGCGAGGCCGACGGCTGCCACGGTGACGGTGGGCTGCATGCCCCGGGAGAGGATCCGGCCAGCGATGAAAAAGACGCTGCCCACGCGGCAGAGCTGTTCGATCAGCTGGGTGGATGCGGGTACTCCCGTTTTCCGAATGCCGTAGAAATATCCGTTGATGCAGGAATGGGCACAGGAGAAGGGGAAGGAAAGGGCGGCGATCCGCAGGAGGGGAGCGCACCTTTTTTCAAATAGGAGATAGGTAGCGATGAAGTCGGAAAAACGCCATACCCCGGCCAGGCAAATCAGGGAGAGGAAAAGGGAGTAGGCAAATCCCACTAGCAATATCTGCCCGGATGTTTTATAATCATGGAGGGCTGCCTTTCCGGCGACAAATTTGGAGATCGCGCTCTGAATGCCGGCTGCGGAAAGGGAGAATACCAGCGCCATGACCGGGCTGATGAGCTGATAGATGCCGATATTTTCTTCCCCAAACAGCCGGGAGAGATAGATTCGATAAAAAAAGCCGATTAGTCGGCTGGCCAGGCCTGTGGCGGTTAAGATCAGAGTTCCGGTGACGAGGGGACTGCCGGCTTTGAGGGAGAGGGAGTTATGGTTGAGAATTCCCGGTTTGCGCATGGCTCTCCTCTAAAGTTAGGATCCCATTCCATCTTGCCGGAATGTGAATCGTAACTTTGAAAGTCTTTTGATAAATATATGCGTTGGGGAATGTTGACAGAACTGGACAGGGGTGTTATATTAGACATGGAAAACGAAGCATATTACTAGGAATTAAAAAATCTCTACTATCCGGTCTGGGAATCATTATGCTAAATGGGAAGATCGAATAGAGTATGTCGAAAAACGAGCAGATGAACTTGTTCGTCTTGCAAATATTGTGCCTGCGGTAAGCGTATTACGTACGCAATTGAGTTTGCAGGTTACGGAAAGGCATGGTTGTTAAAATGGAAGGTTTCATTTATCTGGATAATGCGGCCACGACGAAAACAGCTCCCGAGGTGGTGGAAGCGATGCTCCCTTATTTTTCCGAATATTACGGAAATCCCAGCAGCATCTATTCTCTGGGGACAAAGAGCAAGAAAGCGGTGGCCGAAGCCAGGGAGACGATCGCAAAGTCTCTGGGAGCGGCGAACAATGAGATCTATTTTACGGCGGGCGGGTCGGAGTCGGATAATTGGGCGTTGAAGGCCACAGCGGAGGCCTATGCATCTAAGGGAAAGCATATTATTACGTCTCGGATTGAACATCATGCCGTTTTGCACACCTGCGAATATCTGGAAAAGAACGGATATGAAGTGACTTATGTGGATGTGGATGAAAACGGGATCTTGAAATTGGATGAATTAAAGAAAGCGATCCGTCCTGACACGGTTCTGATCTCCGTGATGTTTGCCAATAACGAGATCGGTTCCATCCAGCCCATTCGTGAGATTGGCCAGATCGCAAGGGAACATGGTATCCTGTTCCATACGGACGCGGTGCAGGCCTATGGGCAGCTTCCGATTGACGTGGACGAATATGGGATCGATATGCTCAGCGCCAGCGCCCATAAGCTCAACGGCCCCAAGGGGATCGGATTTCTCTATATCAGGAAGGGGATAAAAAGCAGATCTTTCCTTCATGGCGGACAACAGGAGAGGGGGAGGCGCGCGGGAACGGAAAATGTGCCCGGCATCGTCGGCCTGTGCGCAGCCTGCCGCAGAGCTTTTGAGATAATGGAGCAGAAAACGGCCCGGGAGTTGGAATTACGGGATTATCTGATCCGCAGGATAGAGGAGGAAATTCCCTATTGTAGGCTGAACGGGGATCGGGAAAGGCGGCTTCCCAACAATGTGAATTTCAGCTTCCGTTTTGTGGAAGGGGAATCTTTGCTGATCATGTTGGATATGAAGGGAATCTGCGCTTCCAGCGGTTCTGCATGTACCTCCGGTTCCCTGGATCCTTCCCATGTGCTGCTCGCCATCGGTCTGCCCCACGAGATCGCCCATGGTTCCCTGCGGCTGACGCTCAGCGAGGAGAATACGAAGGAAGAGTTGGATACCACCGTGGAGGCCATTGCGCAGATCGTGGGAAAATTGAGGGAAATGTCTCCTCTGTATGAGGATTTTAAGAAGAAGAACGGGTGAGGCCCGAAATGAGAAAGGGACGAAACAGGATATGTACAGCGAAAAAGTAATGGATCATTTTCAGAATCCCCGCAACATGGGGGAAATAGAGAACGCCAGCGGGGTGGGTACCGTGGGGAATGCCAAATGCGGCGATATCATGAGGATCTATCTGGATATCGATGGAGACGGGATCATCCGCGACGTGAAATTCAAGACCTTTGGCTGCGGGGCTGCGGTGGCTACCAGCAGTATGGCTACGGAGCTCGTGAAGGGAAAGACGGTGCAGGAGGCCCTGAAGGTGACGAACAAGGCGGTGATGGAAGCGTTGGACGGTCTTCCGCCCGTGAAGGTGCACTGTTCCCTCTTGGCCGAAGAGGCCATCCACGCTGCCCTCTGGGATTACGCGGAAAAGAATGGCATACAGATCGAAGGCCTGGAAAAGCCCAAGTCCGATATCCATGAGGGGGAAGAGCAGGAAGAGGAAGAATATTAAAAGATGGGAAAAAGGGTGGTAGTGGGCATGTCCGGAGGAGTGGACTCCTCCGTGGCGGCCCTTTTATTGAAAAGGCAGGGGTATGAGGTGATCGGCGTCACCATGCAGATCTGGCAGGCGGAAAGCCGGGAAGCGGTGGAAGACGCCGGAGGCTGCTGCGGACTGAGCGCCGTGGAGGATGCCAGAAGGGCGGCGCAATGCATTGGGATTCCCCATTATGTGATGAATTTTCGGGAGGAATTCCGTAAATATGTCATGGATTATTTTGTGGAGGAATATCTGCTGGGAAGGACTCCCAACCCTTGTATCGCCTGTAACCGATATGTAAAATGGGAAGCCCTTCTTCACAAAAGCTTGGGATTGGGAGCGGATTATATTGCCACAGGCCATTATGCCCGTATTGAAAGGCTGGAAAACGGCCGTTTTGCGATTCGTAATTCCGTGACGGCAGCTAAGGATCAGACCTATGCGCTCTACAGCCTAACCCAGGAACAGCTGGCCCATACGCTGATGCCGGTGGGAGATTACCCCAAAGAAGAGATCCGCCGTATGGCACAGGAAGCCGGTCTGCCTGTGGCGCATAAGAAGGACAGCCAGGAAATCTGTTTTATACCGGATCATGACTATGCGTCTTTTATCGAAAAGGAAAGGGGGGGAGATGTTCCCGGCCCTGGTGATTTCGTATCTGCGGACGGCAGAGCGCTTGGCAGACATAGAGGAATCATTCATTATACGGTTGGACAGAGGAAGGGCTTGAATCTTTCCATGGGCCATCCGGTGTTCGTAACGGCCATCCGCCCTGAAAAAAACGAGGTGGTCATCGGGGAAAATGAGGACGTGCTTTCCTCGCAGTTAATCTGTAACCGAATCCATTTTATGGCTGTGGACGATCTGCAGGGGCAGAAACGGGCGCGGGCCAAAATACGTTATTCCCATAGGGGAGAGGAATGTACCATAGAGCGGATTGGAAGAGACCGGCTGCGCTGTGTCTTTGACAGGCCGGTGCGCGCTGTGACGCCAGGACAGGCGGTGGTATTTTACGAAGGGGAATATGTGCTGGGAGGCGGCGTCATCGAAGGATGACGCCGCTTTTTGGCCGGCTAAGGCGGGAACCCGGGCGGGAAAGGGCGCATATCATATAGGGAAGAGCGATTAGAAATGGCTGGGCCGCCATTTTTAATCATGAATTTACGCCCGCCAAAGCGGGCAGAAAGGTGAAAATAGGGATTAACGGTATGGAAACGAACTTCAATCAGATGGGGATGCGGCAGCGCCCCGTATTCCTTACCTTTACCGGTGTGATCACAAATATCGATATGGCGGGCGGCATGGGGAGATATGACGGCTGTTCCCAGATGATTACCGTGGAGGATGAGGCGGGGAATGTGGTGAATTTTTATGCAGGTGCGGATACCTACGTGGTGGACTATACGACCCTGTACGAAAGCCTTCCCGTGACGGTTTTTTATAACGGGAATGCGGCGGCGCCCCTGATCTATCCTCCGCAGTATGTGGCAGCAGTGATTGCCCCGCAGCAGGAAGGCCAGATGGTATTTGTGGGATACTTTAACAATGTCCTTTTGAGCAGCGACCAATCGCTGAAGCTGAATTTGGCGCCCTCCACAACGGTGGTGACGGAAAACAACCAGACCTTTTACGGAAATCCCGGCGGGCGTACCCTCGTGGTACTCTACAGCCAGAGCACCAGGAGTATCCCGGCGCAGACCACGCCGGATAAGGTGATTGTACTGTGCGGATGACCTGCGCGATAGTCTGCGTCGGGAAAAACGGACGGCATTTTACGTTCTGCATGCTATAGCTTGATGAAATGGGGCGTGCGGCATGCAAAGACAGCATAATGGGTGAAACCACAGTCCTTCAGCACGTGTTCTGCCAGATCGAATCCGCGGCAGAGATCCTCCGGCCTGTGGGCGTCCGATCCCACCGTGACGATATCGCCGCCCAGGCGGCGATATCGTTTTAAAATCTCGTTACAGGGATGTAGGTTCCTTAATCCATAGCCGATGCCTCCGGTATTGACTTCCAGGCCGATTCCCTTCTCCAGAAGCAGATCAATGATCTGATCAAAAAGATCCCGATATTTCTCATAGCAATAGCCCATATCCTTATCCGGGGCGTAACGGATCACATAATCCAGATGGCCGTATACATCAAAATCCGTGAAGCTCTCCAGATTTTCTATAATCGAAGAAAAATACTCCCGGCAGGCATCTTCCACATCCTTTCCTTCCCAAAAGGTACCCACATAGGGGTCCTTCCCGTGGCATATATGGGAAGAACCGATGATGAAATCAAAGGAATTGCCGGATACATAGGCGGTCAGACGGGGAGCGAGATGAGCCTGGAGCCCCAGTTCGATACCATAGAGTAGACGAGGAAGTTTCTGCTGGGCCGTATGCATTTCCCGGAATTTTTCCTGATAAGCCGTCGTATCCACCTCAAAGAGCCCTTCCGGCGTACTCTCGCTTATCGGATATTCAAAGTCCATATGCTCGGTGAAGCACAATTGTTCCAGCCCCAGGCCGGCGGCTTTATGAATCATGGCTTCCATAGGAGCATCGGAATCTCCCGAAAAAGAAGAGTGTACATGGTAATCTGATCGAATCGGCATAAAAATCTCCCTTCTGCCCTGTGGGCCGGCGTATCTCTTTTCGTATAAAATCTGGATACTATTACGGCGCTGCACGAGGGATCAACGCTCCATTGTGTTGTGGGCCGGTAGCATAGTTTAACGATATGATATCATATTTAGGGAATAAAGGGAATCGGGAATGGACGAATCGTCCGCCCATCATTCTAAGAATGTGCCTAAACTGATCCTATTTTCTGATATTTTTTTAAGAATCGTCTTGCTATTTCTGGCTGAATTAGGTAAAATGAATTTGTTGATAAAGTTTTGTCAAGCATGAGGGACAAGCCGTAGTTGGTCAGGCTGCGGCCCTGACAGAAGAACTTGCGCATTGCGCAGGATTTTTTGTTACAAACACTGGTTCGTGGAGCGTATCAGTGTTTGTTATATTTGACAAAGCTGTGCAAAATATCATATTTTAGGAGGAATTTAGAAATGGCAGTAAAAGTAGCAATTAATGGTTTTGGCCGTATTGGACGTCTTGCTTTCAGACAGATGTTCGGAGCAGAAGGGTTTGAAATCGTTGCGATCAACGATCTGACATCCCCTGAGATGCTTGCTCACTTACTGAAATATGACTCAACCCAGGGCAGATACGAACTGGCTGACAAGGTGTCCTTCAGTGAAGATTCTATCACTGTTGATGGAAAAGAAATCAAGATTTATGCAAAGGCCAGTGCTGCCGAGCTTCCTTGGGGAGAACTTGGTGTTGACGTAGTCCTGGAGTGCACAGGTTTCTATACCTCCAAAGCAAAAGCACAGGCTCACATCGATGCAGGCGCTAAGCATGTTATCATTTCCGCTCCTGCTGGAAATGACCTTCCTACCATCGTTTACAATGTAAACCATGACAAACTGAGCAAGGATGACCATATCATCTCCGCTGCTTCCTGCACCACCAACTGCCTGGCTCCTATGGCGAAAGCCCTCAACGATGCATTTGAAATTCAGAGCGGTATTATGTGCACGATCCACGCTTACACAGGCGACCAGATGACTCTGGACGGCCCTCAGAGAAAGGGTGACAAGAGAAGGAGCCGTGCTGCTGCCGTGAATATCGTTCCCAACAGCACAGGCGCTGCCAAGGCTATCGGCCTGGTTATCCCTGAACTGAACGGCAAGCTGATCGGTTCTGCACAGCGTGTTCCTACCCCTACAGGCTCCACCACGATTCTGACCGCAGTGGTAAAGGGACAGCCTACCAAGGACGCTATCAATGCTGCTATGAAGGCCGCTGCCAATGAGTCCTTTGGCTATAACGAAGACGAAATTGTTTCCAGCGATGTTGTTGGTATGAGATTTGGTTCCCTGTTCGATGCTACCCAGACCATGGTTCTGCCCATCGACGAGAATACATGTGAAGTACAGGTTGTTTCCTGGTACGACAATGAGAATTCCTATACCAGCCAGATGGTTCGTACTATCAAGCACTTCGGCAAACTGCTGAACGCTTAATGGAACAGGGACAGCGCAGAACCCTTTTGGGATCAGTGCAAGTCCGCCAAAATGCAAACGGCAGTCCGTTAATTGAACTGTCATAATAAAGGCATAGGCTCATATGGGGTCCGGTCTGATGAGGGCCGGATCCCATTTTAAATTTTAAGGAGGAGATTGACATGTCTTTGAATAAGAAATCCGTTGATGATATTAACGTGAAGGGAAAACGCGTCCTGTGCAGGTGCGATTTCAACGTTCCGTTGAAGGAAGGGAAGATCACGGACGAAAACCGTCTGGTGGCGGCGCTTCCTACAATCAAGAAGCTGATCGCGGACGGCGGCAGGGTGATCCTTTGCTCCCATCTGGGCAAACCGAAGGGGGAGCCCAAGCCGGAATTGTCCCTGGCGCCCGTTGCTGCCCGCCTGTCTGAACTCCTGGGACAGGAAGTGAAGTTTGCCGCAGATCCCGAAGTGGTGGGACCTAACGCCAAGGCGGCTGTGGAAGCTATGCAGGACGGGGATGTGATTCTGCTGGAGAATACCCGTTACAGGGTGGAAGAGACCAAGAATGGAGAAGCTTTCTCCAAGGAATTGGCTTCTCTGTGTGACGTATTCGTGAACGATGCCTTCGGAACCGCCCACAGGGCTCACTGCTCCAACGTGGGCGTGGCTCAGCTGGTGGATACCGCTGTTGTGGGTTATCTGATGCAGAAGGAGATCGATTTCCTGGGCAATGCGGTGGAGAATCCTGTTAGGCCTTTCGTGGCAATCCTTGGCGGCGCGAAGGTTGCGGATAAGCTGAACGTGATTTCAAACCTGCTGGAGAAGTGCGATACCCTTATCATCGGCGGCGGTATGGCCTATACCTTCCTGAAGGCAAAGGGATATGAGACAGGAACCTCCCTTGTGGACGAAGAGAAGATCGGCTATTGTAAAGAAATGATGGAAAAGGCTGAAAAGCTCGGAAAGACCCTGCTTTTGCCTGTGGATACCACGGTTGCGGATGCGTTCCCTACCCCCATCGATGCGGAAATTTCCGTGGAAGTATGCGCTTCCAACGCTATAGCAGCGGACAAGATGGGACTGGATATCGGAACAAAGACGGCAGAAGCTTATGCGCAGGCCGTAAAGAGCGCAAAGACCGTTGTATGGAACGGGCCCATGGGCGTGTTTGAGAATCCTATCCTGGCGAAGGGCACCATTGCTGTGGCAAAGGCCCTGGCTGAAACCGATGCGACCACCATTATCGGCGGCGGCGATTCCGCAGCAGCTGTGAACCAGCTCGGATTCGGCGACAAGATGAGCCACATTTCCACCGGCGGCGGCGCTTCCTTGGAATTCCTGGAAGGCAAAGAACTTCCCGGCGTTGCAGCAGCAAATGATAAGTAAAGAAACGTAATGGGCAACGCCGTGAGTTGCGGCAGCAAATGATAAATAAAGAAACGTAATGGGCAACGCCGTGAGTTGCGGCAGCAAATGATAAATAAAGAAATGTAATGGGCAACGCCGTGAGTTGCAGCAGCAAATGATAAATAATGAAACGTAATTTGTAACGCCATGAGTTGCATTAGCAACTGGCGAACCATAAAAGCAGGCTGCAGTGCCCCGCACTGCAGCCCCAAAAAGAGTAAGGAGACAAATCACCATGGCCAGAAGAAAAATTATTGCCGGGAACTGGAAAATGAACATGACTCCCAGCCAGGCAGTGGAACTGATCAATACTTTGAAACCCCTTGTAGCGACGGAAGACGTGGATGTGGTATTCTGCGTTCCTGCCATCGATATCATTCCTGCTGTGGAGGCGGTAAAGGGAAGTAACATTGAAATCGGTGCAGAGAATATGTACTATGAGGAAAAGGGCGCTTATACGGGTGAGATCGCTCCCGATATGCTGACCGATGCAGGCGCAAAATACGTGATTATCGGACATTCCGAGAGAAGAGAATATTTTGCGGAGACCAATGAGACGGTTAACAAGAAGGTGTTGAAAGCTTTTGAACATGGGCTTACTCCCATCATCTGCTGCGGCGAGTCCCTTACACAGAGAGAACAGGGGATCACCATTGACTGGATTCGTCAGCAGATCAAGATCGCTTTCCTGGATGTGACCGCGGATCAGGCTAAGACGGCCGTGATCGCTTATGAGCCGATCTGGGCAATCGGGACGGGAAAGACAGCCACCACGGAGCAGGCGCAGGAGGTTTGTGCAGCGATCCGCGTATGCATCGGCGAGATTTATGACGAAGCGACGGCGGAAGCCATCCGTATTCAGTATGGCGGATCCGTCAATGCAGCAACGGCTCCGGAATTGTTCGCGCAGCCTGATATCGACGGTGGACTGGTGGGCGGCGCTGCCCTGAAGCCTGACTTCGGCAAGATCGTCAATTATAAATAAGTTGAAACAAGATACGAGAGTCAGCGCGTATTGAGGAAAAGAGGCTGTTGCAGAGTCAATGTCCATAAGTTAATGACAGCATCAAAGAGCGGGTACATCAAATTTATGTACCCGCTCTTTTTTGAATAATTCATCATATTGCCAGCCGGCCTCCATGAGGCAACAGGGCGGACAAGAAAAGACAAAAAAGAGCAGGACTTTCTGATCGGAAGACAGTATACTGTTAAACAGGATCGGAAAACAAGAGCGAAATCCGAAAGTGCGGGCTGTGGCCTGCCCGCACAGGGAATGCAGAAAGAGGGAATGATGGACTGGGTAGCAAGCTTAAAAAAAGCGATCGATTACATGGAGGAACATCTTCTTACGAATATCGGTGCAAAGGATGTAGCCGATGCGGTACACATATCCCCTTTCTATTTTCAGAAAGGGTTCAAAATTGTCACAGGCTATTCCATCGGGGAATATTTGAGAAACCGGAGACTGTATCTGGCAGGGCTGGACATGATACAAGGGAAAACAGGGCCTGCACAGGAAAAGGTAATTGATCTGGCCTACAAATATGGATATGATACGCCGGAAAGCTTCAGCAGAGCATTTTCACGCTTTCATGGGATATCTCCTGCGCAGCTTAGGGTACGGCCTTATCAGATTAAGGTCTTTCTACCCCTTAGCATAAAAATATCAATACAAGGAGGAAGTAAGATGGATTTCACAGTTGAAAAAAGGGACGCCATGAAGATGATCGGATTTGAGAGGGTAGTTTCTTACGATTCTTCTCAGCAGGAAATCCCAAAGTTCTGGCATGAATTCTGCGAGCAGTACTGCGGGACCGACCGTTCTTCGGGGAAGGAGGAGATTCGGCAGACGGTTGCCGCGTGCATGGTGGGGGAATTTGGTATCTGTGCCATGGAGGAATCCGACCAGAATCGGTTTCATTACTATATCGCGGGAGCATATCAGGGAGGGCCGGTGCCGGACGGTATGACGGTTATTGAGATCCCAGCCGGCGAGTGGGTGAAATTTAAATGTATCGGCCCGATGCCGCAGGCCCTGCAGACGGTTAATTCCCGGATTTGGGGAGAATGGCTTCCCGGCAATCAGGAGTTTGAGACCGCCCTGCCCATCAATATTGAATGGTACTCCACAGGAGATACGAATAGCAGCGATTACGAGAGCGAGATCTGGATACCGGTAAGGCGGTTATGATATCCCAGGCTGTCTCGCAGAAAGGGGACTTCGCAAAACTCAGGTAAAACACCAAATATGATCTCATGTTTGTACCGGTTCATACATGAGATCACATTTTGCATAAAATCCTTGTTTTGCAAAACAGACATCGTTCTGCCATTGGTTTTGCACCCAATGGCAATACGTTAATGGCAGCTTCGAAGAGCAAGTACATCAAATTTATGTACCTGCTCTTCTTTGATACAAAATTCAAAGAAAAGCTTGTAAAATAAATAAAAATTTGCGATGAAGCCCTTGCATCTATTTTTTGAGGAGGCTCCCCATGGCTCATGGAACCTCTGCAACGTTGAAGAAAAATCTCCCACCTATCCTTTCCGATATGCAGACGGCATCTCATTCGTTTGTAAAACAACCCGGAAAAGATTTTGCAGAAAACGGAAAGCTGCCTTTTCTGATACAATCCGCTTCCTTCTGACCGCGACTGGAGATACGATCCGCCGGGAATGGGTGGGATTCTGGGATTTCCACCTGGATATGGCTCCGATTCCTGCCTTTTCCCAACAACGTCAAAAATTACTTCCCGATTCTATGGAGTTTTTATTCCACATATTCAAGGATTCTTTTTTTTTCTATGGATACATACGTGGATACCCTGCCATTATTGCGGCAGCCTCTTTATTAACCGTTGTTTTATGCGGAAAAGAGAGAGGAAACAAACGCCTCTATCCGATCATTCACAAACGCTGGATCATCGGTATTGGAATTATGTCCGGCTGCTGGCACCCAGACGAGAGGATAATGAGTCTGCTGGTTCCAATTTCTGTTATATCTTCTGGCTGAACCAGCGTTATCCTTTTCTCCGCAGATCAATAGAATCGGGCAGGAGATATGGTATGGCCGGTTGGCTTCTACGGCTTCAGCCAGGATCCGAAAGCCATGGTCAGCAAGTGCGCAATATTCCCCTTTGTCATAAGATTGCATTATCTGCCGCATAAGATTCCGGCCATATGGTGTCTGCGCATTTCCAAGGGATCCCCACTTGATCAGCAATTTCCACGGAATGGACAGGTACATTCCCTTTGTGCGTTTCAACAGCCATAATTCCGCGCTTGTATAATACTTACGCTGCATTGAGCAGGAGTCGATGGAGATGAATCCGGAAACTGTATTGGGATAGTGTTCCATGTAAACCTGTGAAAGATATCCTCCCAGGGATTGACCGATCAGGACAGGTCTGCGAATTTCCTCAGCCTGGAGGATATCATGGAGATATTGTGCCAAATCATCCATGGAAAATTTCAGGGCAAAGGGCCGAGACGCCCCATGAGCCGGTGCATCCCAGACCAGACAATTGAAGCGGAGCCCCAACTCTTCGATTTGTTTATCAAACAGATGATGATCGGCGGTCAGACCAGGCAGGAAAACGAGCCAGGGCAGCTTTGGATCGATGCGGCAGACGAAATAGTGGATTTTTCCATGGTTGGTCCCGTGGATCTTTTCTGCGATTGGCATGATATGTTTCCTCCCACCAGGTTTCCATGCTTTCCTCTATACTTGGTACACCTGGCTCAATCTCTTTTCCGTATGCGGTGATCGTATAGTGAAAATAGGTATGGAAGCGGTCTGTAATTTCATGCAGGCGCGGCAAGATGGGAACGTAATTTTTCAATAAGAAAAACAGCACAGTCCACCTTGTCGGGGGTTAAATTATAATTCTAAGGTTATCACAAATAAATATTAACGCTCTTATGATGACTTACGAACTATGGCAAATAATCTGTTATGTATATTCTACACCGTCGTCCGAAAAACGGCAAGATGAATGAAAGAATATCCGGCATGACAGCATTGAGAGCGTTGCCGTTTATGCCCCTACCAGGATATTGAGCGAAGGGGAGTGCCCCAGGGGAGATTCAAAAGCCCTCCCGTGTTCCCGCGCCGTCGCGCCGGACATTTCGATGGGCCCTGGCCGCTTTCCTGTCGAGAGCGGCTCTCCGGGCAAGCAGGCCTTATCTGTATGGCGCGAATGCGTGCGGAAACATGGGATGGCTTTTGTACCTTCTCCTGGGACATTTCCCTTAGGAGATATCCTGGCAGGGGCGTAAGAGGTAATGGTTTCAATACTGTTGTCCTGAAGAATATTTTTCTGCCTTGATTTCCTTCCCTTATATAGCTACAATAAAAGAAGGGTATGGTTCGGGCAGGCCTGTGTATTTACAGGACAGACCGTATAAACGTTATGTCCGATCATTATGCAGCGATTTTGATTTGAGTGCGTGCCTTGCACGCGGATGGGAGCAAGATTGAAACGCTGTTTCAATCTCCTTGATTTGAGTGCGTGCCTTGCACGCAGATGGGAGCAAAATTGAACTACAGGAAAATGAGGAATCTCTTTCTCAGGCAGTCCTGTCAGGACTCCTGGAGGGATTATGAAAAAAGTTTGGAAAAGCCCAGCTTTTTGACCTGGGATTATATGATTTTAACCGCGTCCAACGAGGAGCAGGCACGAACCTATCGGGAGCAGATTGCTTGCCGCCTGCGTCAGGGCCTGCTGCCTCGCAGGACGCATTATGCGGTCCTTCCGGATCCGGAAGGAAAAAGGGTGGGTTCTGGCGGAGCAACCCTTCACGTACTCAGGTATATTGCCCAAAGGGAGGGGGAAGGGGAAAATCCATTTTCTGGGAAGCGGATCCTGGTGATCCATTCCGGAGGGGACAGCAGGCGGGTGCCGCAGTATTCGGCCTGCGGAAAACTTTTCTCTCCGGTGCCGAGGCAGCTGCCGAACGGTTTAGGCTCCACGCTGTTCGATGAATTCGTAGTCGGCATGTCAGGCGTACCGTCCAGGATACCGGAAGGAATGCTGGTTCTGTCCGGGGATGTGCTGCTGCTGTTCAATCCTCTTCAAATCGATTTCAATCATCAGGATGCGGCTGCAATTTCCATAAAAGAAAGCGTGGAGGTGGGAAAAGAGCATGGCGTGTTCCTAAATGACGGAAGGAATTATGTGGGGCAGTTCCTGCATAAACGCACGGAAGAACGGCTGCGTGCCTTGGGGGCTGTGGACGGGCGAGGCAACGTGGATTTGGATACCGGGGCGGTGATTCTGTCCGCGGGGCTGCTTCGGGCCCTGTATGCCCTGATCAGTACCAAAGGACGGGCTGACGAGACGAAGTTTGCCAGATTCGTCAATGAAAAGGCGCGCATTAGTTTTTATGGGGATTTTCTCTATCCTCTGGCAGGCGCTGCCACGTGGGAACAGTATGAAAAGGAAGCGGCAGAGGGGACGATGAATGAGGCGCTCCTTGCCTGTCGGAAGGAGATATGGGAGGCTCTGTCGCCCTTTTCCATGAAACTGGTCTGCCTATCTCCGGCGGAATTCATCCACTTCGGCACCACGGCGGAGCTGCTTGGACTGGTGACAAAGGAAGTGGAGGACTATGAATTTCTGGATTGGAAAAGGCATGTGCTGTCTACTGCGCTGCCGCAGGCCGGTTTTTCTTCACGCCATTCTTATATAGACAAAAGCGCCCGGGTGGAAGAGGGGGCCTATTTGGAAAACAGCTATATCCTGGAGAACTCCTGTGTGGGAGCTGGAAGTGTGGTCTCCAACGGAAGGCTGCGGGGCGTATCGGTGCCGGCAGGCGTGGTCGTTCATTGCCTGAAGCTGCTGGACGGCAGATATGTGGCACGCGTCTATGGAACGGAGGATAATCCTAAGGTTACCTTGGAAAAGGACGGCACTTTCCTGGGGAGCCGTATGGCAGAGTTTTTGGAGAAGAACGGCCTGTCTCCAAAGATGCTGTGGAAACGGGAAGCTGCGCAGGAGACGGATGAGCATTCTCTCTGGTTTGCCGCGCTCTATCCTGCGGCGGAGTGCCTGGAGGAGGCAATCCATCTGGGACTTTTGGTAAAGAAAATGGCGGAAGGCAGGGCGACGGAGCAGGAGGTGGATACCTGGATGCGTTCCGAGCGATTCAGCTTATACGAAAGTTTTAATCGGGCGGATGCGCTTTGGGTGGATGTATGGCAGCGTGAATTGGAATACCGAATCTTAGTAAATGGTTTTATGGATGCGCTGGAGAAGGGGACTTATTATAAAGAGGCGCTTCGGATCTTCGGAGTCCGGGGGATCGGGGAAGAGATCTATGCAATGTTGGCAGAAGAGGCAAACCGGGCGGATTTCTCTTTGAAAATCCGTATCTATTATGCCCTGGCCGGTTACATGAAAGAAAATAGGGTGAATCTGGGCAAAAAGAGCTATGATGACCTGGAAGCCATGTGTTTTGATACGATTCAGCGGACGATTTTTACAAACGTAGTGCGTCGCCTTCCGGCCCTGGGAGACGATAGGATCAAAAGGGAGCGGGTGGAAGTGAAGCTGCCCGTTCGGGTCAATTGGGGAGGCGGCTGGACGGATACGCCGCCTCACTGCAATGAACGCGGCGGGGCCGTGCTGAATGCGGCCCTTAAGCTGAATGGGATCTTTCCAGTGCAGATTCAGGTGGAGCGTCTGGAACAGCATCGCGTGGAGTTTGCCAGCACGGATATCGGGGCCAGCGGCAGCGTGGAGCGGGTGGAGGAGATACAGGACTGCCATAATCCCTACGATCCTTTTTCCCTGCACAAGGCGGCGCTGATCGCCTGCGGCATCGTACCTTTGACGGGAAAAGCGTCGCTTATGGAAATCTGTGGCAGGCTGGGGGGTGGCTTCCGGCTTTCCACCCGTGTGGTGGGGATTCCCCAGGGCTCCGGGCTGGGAACCAGCAGCATCCTGGCGGGCGCCTGCGTAAAAGGGTTGTATGAGCTGCTGGGCAGGGAAGCAAAGGATGCGGATATCTACGATATTGTATTGGGAATGGAGCAGATCATGAGTACAGGCGGCGGTTGGCAGGATCAGGTGGGCGGCCTGACGCCGGGAATCAAGTGGATCACCACCCGGCCGGGGATCGACCAGAAGATCCAGGTGGAACAAGTGCATCTTCCCAAGGAGACGGCAGCGGCGCTGCAGGAACGGTTCGCCCTGATCTATACCGGGCAGAGGCGTCTGGCGAGGAATCTGCTGCGGGACGTGGTGGGCGGTTATCTGGGAGGCCGTCCGGAATCCCTTGACGCGCTGGAGCGGATGCAGTCTTTGGCGGCGCTGATGCGTTTTGAATTGGAGCGGGGAAATCTGGATGCCTTTGCGGAGCTTTTGAATCAACATTGGGCCTTATCCCGCCAGTTGGACGCGGGATCCACCAATACCTGTATCGAGCAGATTTTCCTTTCCTGCGAAGATATGATCGACGGCAGATTCATCGCCGGGGCGGGAGGCGGCGGTTTCCTTCAGGTACTTCTGAAGGAGGGCGTGAGTAAGGCCATGCTTCGGGAACGGCTGCACGCCATCTTCCAGGACAGCGGTGTGGACGTGTGGGAGAGCGAATTCGTATAGAGACAGGGGGCGTTCTGCCTGGCTTCCTTTCCGAGAAAGTTGGCGGACCTTCTTTGTCCGGTTCAAAGAACGCGGTCTTAAAGGAGTCCGCCTGATCATCGGAGACAAAAACCTCGGAATGCTTGAAACCATACCGAAAGTATTTCTGGATATTCGTTATCAAAGCTGCACAGTCCATTTTTATGAAAAAACTACATCAGAAAAACAAAGCAGATGGAATTACAACGATGCTTTTTGAACAGGATGTAAATTCGTTAGGATTAAATGTAATCTAGTATTCTGATTTTTCCGGGATACCGAACATATTGCATGGCATCGTGAATAGTTGATGAATAAGATTATATTTTTGGAGATAACAAAATGACAGATGAAGTTTTTAACATAGTTTCTGCTATTGGCATAGGACTTACTTTTCTGGCATCAATAGCAGCAGTGATTGTTTCAATAATATCATTAAGATATTCAAATAGAGTTGCAAAACGGTCGGGATATCTGAGTACAATTACTGCTAGCCGTGACAAGTGGTCAGATTCTTTAAGAGATAGCGCTTCTTTATATTTTACTCAGATCGCAAGAATATGTAGCGAACAGGAGGATAATTTAGGAGAGATCTATAATGAATTAACGCGCTATCATTTTGCTATAGTGTTGTTGCTGTTTGAGCAAGATGTGGAAATACATGATAATATGAGCGTAGTTCGAAGAAAAGCATTTGAGATTGTTGAGCAAAGCAATATAATAAATCAACAGTATAAGAAGTTAAAAGAATCTCCTAATATTACAGAGGAATATATAGAGAATCAGGAGATAGTTATGAAAGCTCGGCAAAAAATACATATGTTAAGATGTTCAATTTTAAGTGATTATCAAGGAAGAATTTTTGATGGAATTAGAATGTTAATTGAGTGTGAATGGAGAAAACAACAGTATGAAGCGACTGATATGTGGAAAGAAAAATAAATATATGGGATTAGTTTTTTGATACCGTAGGTTAATGCTCATGTACGGTAAAGAAGCAAGCAACCGAAAACAAGAGATAGACTGCCAGTATCACACTATTCCGAACCAAAGAAACCAAAGACCAAAAGACAAGCATTATGGAAATGTGCATAACAGGCTATGGAATCATGGATAACTCTATTCACAGTACATGGAAAAGCTAAAGTGCAGCTTTCCTACGTCCTGCAAACAGAGTTACCCACAATTCCATAAGACAGCCAGTTATACATATTCCCACAATGCCGACTACGGCGGAATCCCCCTGCTCCTACTTTTCATTTGGTCTACATAGTTTTGTTGACGGGGAGGCTAAAGATAAACTTACTATGAAGCACTAAAAGGAATGTTGAAATTTAATTGACAAATAGGCTAATATCGGGTATAGTAAGCTTTGTGACCATGTGGTCACTAAAATTAAACATATTGAGTGACCGCATGGTCATTTGAGAAAGGAGATTATAGTGCCTACACCTTTATTTTGGGGATTGAATACTGAAAAACAGCAAAATATTTTTATGGCAGGAGTTTCTGAATTTGCCGAGTATGGTTATGAAAACAGTTCTACAAATCGAATTGTAAAAAAAGCTGGTATCAGTAAAGGAAGTTTATTCAAATATTTTCCGACAAAAGAGGATTTTTATTTTTATGTTCTTGGCGAAATCACTGCGGAGCATAATTCTAGCTTAGAAGAAAAAATAAATACCCTTTCCGCTGATTTATTTCAACGGATAGTAGAGTATTCTGTTTTGGAGTTTTCATGGTATATTTTGTACCCCGAAAAATCCAAAATGATTGTCAAGGCATTCACCAAAAACGACACCGACATTTATAAGAAAACCGTATTAAAATATGGCAATAGAGAACAAGAGATATATTATTGGTTTTTACAGGATATTGATACAACTCAATTTCGGTGGGGCAGACATAAAACGCTTGATGTGGTGAAGTGGTTTCTCAAAGGTTTTAATGATGATTTTTTGACAAAAATACAAAAACAAGCCTATGCGGACTTCAAAATGATAGAAAAAGAATATGTAAAAGATTTATCAGAGTATATAGAAATTCTAAAGACGGGAATCGTAAAATAAAGGAGGTTGTTATGTTTTATAATGCCCATAATGGAAGTGTCCGTGTTGGAAATTCTGAAATGGATTATGTATCTTTTGGAAATGGAAATAAAAATCTTATTATGCTGCCCGGTTTGGGAGATGGACTGTCTACGGTAAAAGGAATGGCTTTTGTTTTTTCAATGATGTATAGGATATATGCCAAAGAATTTACCGTGTATGTTTTCAGCCGGAAAAATCATTTGCAAGAGGGATATTCTACAAGGGAAATGGCAAAAGACCATGCAGAAGCTATGAACGCTCTTGGTATTTCAAAAGCAGACGTTTTAGGCATATCACAAGGTGGTATGATAGCGCAGTATCTTGCGATTGATTATCCGGATTTGGTCAATA
>CANSTU010000040.1 GCA_947650005.1 uncultured Lachnospiraceae bacterium | reverse complement strand
ACGCTTCCCTCTCGAGCAATGGCTCTCCAGGGAAGCAGGTCTCATCTCCATGGCGTGAAATGTATTTCAAAACATGGTACGGCCGCCACGCCCCTTTCGGGACGCGTCTCTTCGGGCAGGCCCTCATCGGTTACGGGACAGCGCAAGGCGGGGAGAACAGAGGGGCCGCAGGGGTATTCTTGCGTTTGGCAGGCCGTCAGTCCGAAATTGCTTGACAAAAGCTTTCCAAAGGATAAAATAAGAGTATCTTTGAATGCAGGAGACGAATGGGACAGGAAACGATTTATGAGGAAATTACGCCCGCCAAAGCGGGCAGGGAGATTATCGTAAAATCTTTGATTTCACGATGCTGATTTGAGTGCCTGTCAGAGCAGGCAGATGGGAGTTAAATTGAAAATAAGGACACGTTTTGCACCCAGCCCTACGGGAAGGATGCATGTGGGAAATCTGCGTACGGCATTGTACGCTTATTTGATTGCCAAACACGAGGGCGGGGACTTCATTCTCCGCATAGAGGACACAGACCAGGAAAGATATGTGGAAGGGGCCGTGGAGATCATCTACCGGACTTTGGTAAAGACCCGGCTTATCCATGACGAAGGGCCGGATAAAGACGGAGGCGTGGGCCCCTATGTCCAGAGCGAGCGGCAGGAGAAAGGGATTTATCTGGAATATGCCAAGCAGCTGATCGACAAGGGAGAAGCCTATTATTGCTTCTGCGATAAGGAACGTCTGGCCACGCTGAACCGTACGGTGGCAGGTAAGGAGATCAACGTATACGATAAGCACTGCTTGGCCCTTACCAAAGATGAGGTGGCCGAGAAGCTGGCTTCGGGGATTCCCTATGTGATCCGCCAGAACAATCCTACGGAAGGGATGACCACTTTCCATGATGAGATTTACGGCGATATTTCCGTGGATAACGGGGAGTTGGACGACATGATCCTCATCAAGTCCGACGGATATCCCACTTATAATTTTGCCAATGTGGTGGATGACCATCTCATGGGCATCACCCATGTGGTGCGGGGAAACGAATATCTTTCCTCCTCTCCCAAGTATAACAGGCTGTATGAAGCCTTTGGCTGGGAGGTGCCTGTATATGTGCATTGTCCGTTGATTACGGACGAAGAGCATCACAAACTTTCCAAACGTTGCGGCCATTCCTCCTATGAGGATCTGGTGGAACAGGGCTTCTTGACGGAAGCGATCGTCAATTTCGTATCTCTTTTGGGCTGGAGCCCGGAGAATAACCAGGAAATTCTGTCCCTGGAAGAACTGATTCAGGAGTTTGACTACCATCATATGTCCAAATCCCCGGCTGTCTTCGACTATACTAAGCTGAAATGGATGAACGGGGAATACATCAAGGCCATGGAATCCGGCCGTTTCTATGAAATGGCTGAGCCCTACCTAAAACGGGCGCTCAGCCGTGAACTGGATTTGAAAAAAATAGCGGAAATGGTGAAAACGAGGATTGAAACTTTCCCGGATATCCTGGAAATGGTAGATTTCTTCGAAACGCTGCCTGAATATGATGTTGAGATGTATGCTCACAAGAAGATGAAAACCACACAGGAAAGCGCCCTGGAGGTGTTGGCCGAATTGCTTCCCATTCTGGAAGCACAGGAGGACTACGGCAACGATGCGCTGTACCAGACCCTGGTATCTTATGTGGAAAAGAAGGGCTGTAAGAACGGTTACGTGATGTGGCCCATCCGTACCGCCGTATCCGGGAAGCAGATGACCCCTGCCGGAGCGACGGAAATCATGGAAATTCTAGGAAAGGAAGAGTCTCTTGCCCGCATCCGCATCGGGATAGAGAAGCTTCGCAATGGCTGAGCCTGAAAAGAAGCAGCAGGCGCCTTGCGCACGAGATAATCCGGGCCAGCTCGCGGCCATCGGCCACGAAACCGGCCCCCTGCTCGTGCTGGCTGGGCCGGGGTCCGGCAAAACCTACACCATTACGCAGAGGATCCGCTCTCTGATCGAGGAGAAAGGGGCGGAACCTTCCTCTATTTTGGTCATCACCTTTACGAAAGCGGCGGCGGGAGAAATGAAAGAACGATTTACCCGCCTCACGGAAGGTAAGAACTATCAAGTCAACTTCGGGACCTTCCACGCAGTCTATTATCATATCCTGAAAAGTTCCAACTATTCCGGTACAATCATATCCGAATCCGAGAAAAAAGAAATTTTGAAAACTATCCTGATGCGGCCCGACAGCCCGGTTATCGGCGAGGACAACCAGCTGGAGGAAATCCTTGCGCAAATCAGCCTTTATAAAAACAGCGGCTTCCCTTCAGACGAAGAAGAAAGGCCGGAGATCTGCGGCATGTCCCAAGAGGAATTCCAAAAGCTGTATACGTGCCTGGCACGGGAAATGGACAGGAGGGGAAAACTGGATTTCGATGACATGGTACTCAAATGCCATGAACTTTTCCTGCACTATCCCCAAATCCTAGCGGCCTGGCAGAAGAAATTCCGTTTTATCCTGGTGGACGAATTCCAGGATATCAATTCCATGCAGTATGAGATCCTGCGCATGCTGGCCCTTCCTGAAAATAACTTATTCGTGGTGGGAGACGATGACCAGTCGATCTATGCCTTCCGCGGAGCGCGTCCTGAAATCATGCGCCGGTTCCTGAAGGACTATCCGTATGCGGGTAAAACGGAATTGGCCGTCAATTACCGAAGTACGCCGGAGATCGTACAGGCGGCGGGAAAACTGATTGGAGCCAACCGAAATCGCCTGCCCAAGCGGATCACAGCAGGAAAAGAGAGCGGAAAGCCGGTCCGACTGCTGCAATTTACGGATAAAAAGGAAGAAAACGATGCGCTGGCGCAATGGATGGCTGCTGAGGTGGAAAGTGGGAAAAGCATGGCCGCCATTTTCCGCATCAATCAGGATGCCCTTCCTTTAGCGGAAGCGCTGACAGCGCATGGGGTGCGCTATGCCATGAAGGAGAAGGCGAAAAGCCCCTATCAAGGCAGCGTCGCCCAGGATCTGCTTTCCTACCTTTCCTTTGCCATGGAGGGGAGGAGGAGGCGCGACTTCTATCGGATCATGAACCGTCCCAAACGGTATATCAGCCGGATGGCAGCAGAAGAGGAGCAAGTGGACTTTGAGAAACTACAGCTGTTCTATAGGGACAGGCCCTACATGCGGGAAATTTTGAGAAATTTTCAAATGGACATGGGAAGAATCAGACGGATGGATCTCTTTGCCGCTGTGAATTTCATCAGAAAAGGAATTGGTTATGATGACTATTTGAGAAATGTTGCAACACAAAATGGAAAAAGCGGCAGAGATTATGAACGGGAGGCGGACTGGTTCCAGGCTCAGGTGCATTCTTTTTCATCTCTGGAGGCGTTGAAAAGACATATCCGTTGCTATGAAGAAGAATTGGAGAGAGCGGCTGCAAAACAGCAGCAGGATGCTCCGGTGAGTTTGTTGACCATGCATGCTTCTAAGGGGCTGGAATTCGATCTGGTTTGTATCCCGGACTGCAACGAAGGCATCCTTCCCCATCGCAAGAGCATGAGAGGAAGCCAGGTGGAAGAGGAACGCAGGATGTTCTACGTGGCCATGACCCGCGCCAGACAGGAATTGATCCTATCCTGGATTTCCGGAACGAAAGAGGAACCGGGCTTCCCTTCCCGGTTCCTCTACGATCTAAATATGTGATCGTGCAAAGCTCATAAATGTTCCGACAGATCCTAAGCCATCCGTACATCTATTCTTCTGCGTCCACCAGCTCATCGAATTCACAGTTGTCCAGATATTCATCAAAGGCATCTGCTACGGTTTCATATTCCTCATCGTCCTCAATGTAGATGAGCTGCGGTTCCTCGTTGGGATCCCCTTCGTTTTCGGAGTACCCATAGAACCAGACTTCACCGTCCACGTTTTCCCCGGCCTCGTCCAGCGGAAGAAGAACGATATAGTTCTTCCCTGCCACCTCCAGAATCGTGATGACAGCGCAATTTACCTTACTGCCGTCATCCAACTCCAGCTCCACGCTCATTTCTTCCTCGGGTTCCCCCGATGGCTTGTTCTTCTTATTTAACATGCCAATCCCTCCCTATATAGAATGAACAGAATTCCGAAATCATGTATTAATATGCTTATTATATAGCATAAATGTATTGTTGACAAGACGGCAGTTGGTACTTTTCATACGTTCACAAAAAAACCATAAATTCCAACTTATCAAAGCCGATAGTTGTGCCGATATTATAAATATCAGGTGGGAGAAAGGCAGATGCCAGGAAAGTGGTATGTCGCTCCTGTTTAAGGAAAAGATTAGAGCTGTATATCCCGGTGAGTCAATTTTACCGAGAAATTGCAGATGGATTGAGTTGTGGAAGGTGGTTGATAAATTTGATTATACAGCATAACATAGCGGGAATCAATTCCTCGAGGAACAAAGGGATATCCGAGTTCAAGATGAAAAAGTCTCTGGAAAAGCTATCTTCCGGTTATCGGATCAATCGTGCCGGGGATGACGCAGCAGGGCTTGCGATATCCGAGCTGATGCGTAACCAGATCACAGCGTTGGATCAGGCTATGCGGAATGTGAACGACGGTATTAGTATGACTCAGACTGGCGATGGCGCCTTAAATGAGATTCATTCCATGCTGGAGCGGATGAAGACGCTTGCCATTGAAGCGGCAAACGGCACCTATAATTCGATGTCGAGGGAAAGCCTGGATGTAGAACGTTTGCAGCTTATGGACGAGATCGACAGGATCGGGCAGTCGTCGGATTTTGATGAAATTGAATTATTTAACGCGGCAACTGAGCCGCCTGATGCACCTTCGGTCTTTAACCCGCCGGAACGGGATATGAGAGGTGATATTACCCTTCAAATTGGTCATTCCAGACAGGAAACGTTGGATGTGACACGTTATTATATGAGCGGGAAAGCCCTTGGCCTTGATAAAACGGATTTTACAACGGTGAATTCGGCGAACGAGTCAGTTCAGATGATCGAGGATGCAATAGAGGCGGTGGCTGATATCCGTGCGGATTTTGGCGCTTCCTATAATCATTTGGAGCATACGCATAATAATCTGAGCGTTACCACCGAGAATATGACCAGTGCGGAGAGCAGGATCCGTGATACCAATATGGCGGAGGAGTTCACGGAATTTACGAAGAATAACATTATTTATCAGGCCTCAAATTCTATGTGCGCTCAGTCTAATTCGATGCCGCAGTTGATTTTAAGCCTTTTACAATAATATAACAATGAAGCGATAGGAGGCTGGCCACAGATATGCGGTCAGCCTTTTTAACTATGAGAAAGATTTCCCGCCGGTATTTTTCTGCGAGAAAGATTGTCCACATAAAATTTTCAGTCTCCCTGATTTGTTTTCCCGCTAAAGCGGGCAAATGGGAGCAAATAGAATGGTTGAGCGGGAAAGCGGAGGAGAAAGGGATGAAAAGGGAAGGCAGGAAGGGATAATTTCCTCCAGAAGAAAAATCCAGAGAAAAGTGAAATAATCCCTTATGTTTTCCCAAAAGACGACGATAAATAAAAATGTAAGGTAGTAACATCCTATTACTTTACAAACTTCTCCGAAGTAGGGCCCACCGAGGAGAGGTGCCGGGGACAGGGAGGTTCCCGGAGGGTAATTATCAAGGACAGGAGGAAAATTTTATGATTATCCAACACAACATAGCAGCGATTAACTCTTACAGAAACTTAGGCGTTAACCAGAGCGGACTGAATAAGAACCTTGAGAAACTGTCTTCCGGTTATAAGATCAACCGTGCAGGTGATGATGCGGCTGGTTTGGCTATTTCCGAAAGCATGAGATCTCAGATCAACGGCTTGAACCAGGCTGCCAAGAACGCGCAGGATGCTATCGGTTTGATTCAGACGGCTGAAGGTGCTCTGACAGAAGTGCACTCCATGTTACAGCGTTTGACCACCCTGGCTTCCCAGGCTGCTAACGGCACCTACAATACGGTTGCTAGAGGAAATCTGCAGAGCGAAGTTGATCAGCTGATCAAGGAAATCGATCGTATCGCTAACAACACAGACTTCAACGGCATCAAGCCTCTGGCTAATGGTGCAAATAATGCTGGAGCAATGACCTTCCAGATCGGTCCCAGCAAGGCTGAGACAATTACTATTCAGGGTCGTTCCATGACAGCAAGTGGTATCCAGGCTGCAGCAGAGCAGATCAAGGCTGGAACCCTTACAGCAGGCGGTAAGCTGACATCTGCAAATCCGACTACTACTGGCGCTTCTTCTCTGCATAAGATGAATATCACAGGCGCGAGCACCAATAAGGCGAACAACGCAATTGATACCATCAATGATGCTATCAATGCAGTTTCTTCTTACCGTGCTGTACTCGGTGCCGCTCAGAACAGACTTGAGCATACGGTGAACAACCTGAAGGTTACTTCTGAGAACATCACCGCTGCTGAAAGCCGTATCCGTGATACAGATATGGCCGATGAGATTACGGCATTCACGAAGAATAACATTCTTCTGCAGGCTTCCCAGTCCATGCTGGCGCAGTCCAATTCCGTACCTCAGAGCGTGCTGAGCCTGTTGCAGTAAGTTTTAGGCTGGCAGCATAGTGGTTTTGATTTTGTCGGAGCCATAGCATAATCAGTATAATTTCCGGCGGGATATGTCCATGGAATATCCCGCCGGATTTTTTGAATTATGAGATGGATTACTGTAAAATAGGCGATAGAGAAAGAAGGGAGGGAGCATGGCTGAAAAGGAGTTGAAGCGTCAAAGATCAGGGAATTGCCGTATTTCCCAGTGTATCATTGTTAAAAATGAAGAGAAGAATATAGAACGCGCCCTGTCCTGGGGAAGAGATATTATGTGGGAACGGGTTGTGGTGGACACCGGTTCTACAGACCGTACGGTGGAGTTGGCGGAGAAGATGGGAGCGACGGTACATTTTTTTCCCTGGGCGGATGATTTTGCAGCGGCTAAGAACTATGCGCTGGAAAAGGCACAAGGGGATTGGATTGCATTTCTGGATGCGGATGAGTACATGATGCCTGAGGATGCAGCAAAGTTGAAGGAAATTCTGGATGGAGCGGAAGGGGAGCGCTTTGATGGAATCTCCACAGGCTGGCAGCAACTCGATGAAAAAGGCACTATTTTCTCCTCCGGAACCCAGGTACGCTTTTTCAGAAATGTAGATGACATCAGGTATCGAAGGAGAATCCACGAACAGCTGGAGTCCACATCCGGAAGAGAACTCATCCTCGGGGACGTAACCGCTTCCCTATCCATCTTTCATACCGGATATCAGAAACAGGCAATGGAGGAAAAGACGAGAAGCGGCAGGAATAGGAAACTGATTTCTAAGGAATTGGAAGATCATCCTCACGATTATGAGATGCAGGGGTATATGGGGGATGAATTTTTCGGAGAGGGAGACCGGAGAGAAGCTGAGAAATGGTATCGTAAATCTATTCGGAATATGCCCGCCATTTTGCGAAAGAACGATCAGAGAAGCGCTTCCACTTATACGAACCTTTTGATTATTCTGACAGAAGGAGAAGGTTCTTCCTGGGATACGGTCGGCCCGATTTATCAAAGCGCAGTGGAACATTTACCGGAGGAGGCGGATTTTGATTATATAGCAGGCCGCCATTTCGCCTCTATTGGACAGGCGGGTTTGGCTGTTAAATATTTGGAATTTGCATTGGATAAATTGAACCGTTTTGGCTGTTTTAATAAAGCTTTGCGCCTGGCAGGAAATTTGATGGACGCCTATGATTTACTGGTACGTTGCTGTTTTGAAGCGGGAGAGAAGGAAAAATGTGTTAGCTATGGGGCGGCATGCCTGCGTTACGATAAATATGCCATGGCGGTATTAGCGCGTATGCTGATGTGTCTTGCGCCGAATGTGGGGCGGATGGGGGAAGGAGAGAATCTTTATGGCCAGGTTCTGACATTCCTTTCCAGTTTATATGATATGGGCTCTTTGAAAGAGAAAGTATTTTTGTGGAAAACAGCAGATTCGGCCGGTTGTAGCGATTTTGCATTTTATTTGGGATCCCAGGTCTTCAGTGAAGCGGAACGGTCGGCGTTGGGAATCTGAGACCTGATTTTGCCTATTTCCATTTTGGGAAAGGCAGCTAAAATGGAAAGGCTGGGTATAGAAATGAAAGTACATAATATGGCAAGAATTTCGCAGTGTATGATCGTGAAGAATGAAGAAAAGAATATAGAACGGGCGCTGTCCTGGGGAAAAGGAATTGTATCGGAACAGATCGTGGTTGACACTGGGTCTAACGACCGGACCGTGGAAATTGCTGAACGAATGGGAGCGAAGGTCTATCATTTTGAATGGATTGATGATTTTGCCGCTGCCAAGAATTTTGCGATCAGCAAGGCGAAATATGAGTGGATTGCCCTACTGGATGCGGATGAATATTTTCAGCAGGAGGATGCTCAGAAGCTGTTATACTATGTGAGGAAATTGCAGAACAAGAAATATGATATGATTTTGACTGCTTGGGTCCAGCTGGATGAAGAGGAAAAGGTGAAGGCAGTCAGCACGCAATCCAGGGTTTTCAGAAATACTCCCGGTTTGCGCTATAAAAGAAGGATCCATGAATTCCTTGCTTCTTTAGATGGGTATGAGTACAAATATGTGGATGCAGTAAATGAATTATCGATTTATCATACCGGATATACACAGGAAGCACAGGAAAAAAAGAAAGGGAGCAATAGAAACCTGAAACTGATCGAAGCCGAACTGGCAGAGAATCCGGATGATTGGGAAATGCTGGGATATTTGGGCGATGAGCATTATAATAGGCTAAATTTGGATGAGGCGGAAGAGGCATATCGGAAAGCCATATCCTGTATGCCCGCAAAAGAGAAAATAATCGATCCGATGCGGTGTTCCTGGAATTTTGTATACTTATTGGATGTTCTCTATTTACGCGTTGATACGACGGAAGAAACGTTTATGGAGGTATACAACAAAGCGATAGAATACAGGCCGGAGGAAGCGGACTTTGATTATAGCGCAGGGGAATATTTTGTATTTCATCACAAATTTGAGAAAGCGGAAAAACATTTAAAGCACGCATTGGAGCTGTTGGAGAAGAATGGAAATCGGTGTATGTCCATGTTTCTGTCCGGAAAGATTCAAAAGGCTTACGAAATGCTTGCCGCCTGCTGTTTCAATAACAAGAATCTGTCTGATTGCGTCAATTATTCCATTACCCTTCTCAAGACCGACAAGTATTTGATGAGCACTCTGGTGGTGCTTCTGAGCGCTTTTCGGGTGGATGAGACGACAAACGGAGAGAAGGCGGCAGATGCTCACACAGTGGCGGCTTTCCTGGGACAAAATTTATATGACTTGAATTCCTTGAAAGACCGTATTTTTCTTCTTAAGGCAGCGAAGCAGGCAGGTTATGAAAGCTTAACGCAGATGCTGCGAGGGCTGTTTACGCCACAGGAATTGCTTTATGTGGAGCAGGCTTTGGAATAGGAAGAATGAGATTCTTATTCGTCCGCTCTGATTAACGACTAAGTTTCTGTAAGAGTTAATTCCTGTATATGCCTACGCATCCATCTGGGACAAAGGTTTTAATCTCATAGAACCTATACAAAGGCGCCAATGGATATATATAGTAAAATGCTCTGCATAAAGTTTCTTATGTAGAGCATTTCCAGGCGGGAGCAAATCAAATAACATCAAATTGATAGAAAAATTTCATCCCTCATCCGGCAGCGAAACTGCCCACAGCGGCCCGCCAAAATCATAACTTTTCTTCAATTCGTCCATAAGCAGCCGCAAATCCCATTCTTTCACGCTATTTTCATAATTAGCCGGATCGGCGATATAAACGTTCCCGTTCTCACACAGCTGCGCAATGACAATGAAATGTCCCTTCTCGGTCAAACTTCCCTTTCCCATCAAAGCGATCAGAAGATGGCCGCTGCGTAGAAGCTCTGCAGCATTTTCCGGGGTACGTTCCGTGACGCTCTCGATGTTCAGGCCAAAGGCGGATATACTGTCCGGGATCAGATTGTGATAGGAACCGCTATGCGTGGCATAACCGCCGTTTTGGGCGGACCAATCGGCCATTTCAATGGGGCTCACGCTGGCCGTACCAAAACTGTTGATGACCATAGCCACACAGGTTGGCCCGCAGCCATAACGGCTCATGGGATCCTGGCCGCCATAGAGATAATCCCGCCAGCGGATATCCCCTTGATTGTAATATACCATGGGCCCTAAAGAAGTATCCAGGATGCAGGAATAAATCACATCCTTCAGGCCGTCATTAGGAGAAGAGTCGTTGAAATCAGAGGCTTTTCCCACTTCACCGGTATGGTCCATGTGAGAAACGCTTCCGCCACCGTCTATGTCCGCGGTTTCCCAGAATAGATCCGGCCGTTCTGCAGCCTTTAGGGTGAGAATCGTATCGTCTTTGGAGATTCCCATCATGGAAGGAGAGAGGGTTTCGCTCCATTCTTCCAGCTGGACAAGAAGAGAAGCGGCATGAGCCTTAAGCTCAGCCGCCGTATGTTTAAGATCTTCCCATGTAAAAGGGCGAAAAGAGACAAATATACTAATAATAATCACCGCAATTGATACTAAAATGCCGCCCAATATTAATTTTTCCGAAAAAGACCATTTTTCAGATCCGCTTTTCTTTTGAAACATATTTTGCCTTTCAGAAACACATAAAGTACGAACTGCGATGGAAGTCTCTACGTGATATTTCATTTTGCAATGACGCCACCGAAAATACCGGCAAAAGTCGATCGACCCATCCTACAGGCTAACCTTTCGCGAGTTGAGCTAGTACAAGCTGGGGAATATTGGTAAGGGATGCCTGCTGGCAGACGCCTCCGATCTTATACGCTTCCATGGGCATTCCATATACCACACAGGATTCCCGATCCTGTCCAATTGTATACGCACCCGCTTTTCTCATGCGAAGCATTCCAGCTGCGCCGTCCGCTCCCATTCCAGTGAGGATGACGCCAATGGCCCGACCGCGTACATGAGTGGCAACGGAATCGAAGAGTACATCCACGGAAGGTCTATGCCCGCTGACCTTTGCCTCGTCCGTGCAGCTCACAGAATAACCGGTTCCCAAGCGCACCACGCGCATCTGCAGGCCGCCTGGAGCGAGCAGAATTAACCCTGGCTGTACTTTATCCCCATGTTTGGCTTCCTTTACGTCCAGTTTGCAGAGCCGGTTTAGACGTTCTGCATACATAGAAGTAAATCCCGCAGGCATGTGCTGGGTAATTACAATTCCAGGCATCCTAGCGGGAAAACGGCTGACCACATCCAAAATTGCCTCCGTTCCGCCTGTGGATGCGCCGATGGCAATCAGATCCACACGGGAAGAAGGATTGGAAACACGGCTGGCGGTCGGCGATCCATTACTCGCAACGGAAAATCCAGCAGGAGCTGTGCGCGTGAGGGCAGCAACGGAAGAAGGAGCAGATGCGGAAGGCAGGCGAACGCGGGCATTGGAACCCATAGCTAATTTGGATTTCAATGTGGTTAGGAACGCCTCTTTTCCACCTGCCTGTTCCATGTTTGGCTTTCGTACAAAATCTACCGCACCTGCAGCCAAGGCATCAAAAACCCGCACGTTCAGGGAAGAAACCAAAATAACAGGAACCGGATGGGTGGGAAGAACTTCCTTCAAGAACTCCAGCCCGCTCATGCCGGGCATTTCAATGTCCAGAGTCATGATATCGGGCTTGAGAGAAGGGAGCTTTTGCTTTGCATCCAGGGCATTGACCGCGTATCCGACCACTTCAAACCGGGGATCAGCCCCGAGATTCTGCATCAGAAAGCTTCGGAACAGGATGGAATCATCCACGATCATCAGACGAATTTTCTGGCTCATAATCTAAAACCTTCTTTCTTAAGTGGCCGACTTCCGATAAATAGCCGGTTGTATGTACTCGTAAGGGCAAGTAGCCTTATTAAGCCCTTCGGAGTGGCCGATGAAAAGATGGCCGCCCGGAACCGTGGCATTATAAAAACGCCGCACGAGAGCGTCCTTTGTATCCTGATCGAAATAGATCATGACATTACGGCAGAAAATTAAGTCAAATTTCCTCTTAAAGTTGATGGGATCCATCAGATTGAAAGTCTTAAATATGACGTTCTGTTTAATGGCCGGAGCAACGGTATAACTGTCGCTTCCGGCTTTCACGAAATATTTCTGTTTCCAGGTCGCCGGAAGAGGAGCTACGCTTTCTTCGTTATAAGAAGCGTTGACGGCAGAACTCAAGATCTTGTGGGAAATATCCGTAGCAAGGATCCTGGTATCCCATTGAGAAGCTTGTGCGCCGAAATATTCTTTTAGGTACATGGAAATGGTATAAGGCTCTTCGCCGGAAGAACATCCCGCGCTCCAGATGGAGAGAACCTTATCCCGGGCATGTTTCTGGGCCAGATCAGGGAGAATCACATCCCAAAGATACTGGAAATGAGCTTCCTCCCTGAGAAAATAGGTATAATTCGTGGTCAGTTTATTGAGCATGGCCGTGACCATCTCCGTGTCACGGCCGGAAAGGATATCATCCACATAGGCTGAGAAATCCTTGTATCCCTGGGAAGACAGGGAATTGGAAAGACGGCTTACGATCAGCTGCTTCTTTTTGCTCAGATCAATACCATAGTGTTTCTTGATATAATTATAGAGACGTTGAAAGTCCTGATCCGTTAATGTGAGCATTGCTTTTACTCCCGTTTAATATTGAGGATTGATGAGCGCCTGGCAATCGATGGACATAAAGACGCTTCCATCTTCCATAGTCACCATGCCGTCAAGCAGCTTCTGCTGGCGCTTGAGCGGAATAGGGCGTACATCCTTCATATCAATATCAACAGTCTGGCGTACGGAATCTACGATAATTCCCAGGGGCACGGAATCGATATTTAATACGATGATACAAGTCTGGTTAGTATACTCAGACCCTTCTTTCCCCATGCAAAGCTGGATATCCACAACCGGAAGGATTTGCCCCCTCAGGTTAATGATTCCTTTAATATATGGAGGCATCAGAGGAAGCATGGTAATAGGATAGTTATTGATGATCTCGATCACATGTTTTGTGCTAATATATAGGATCAGATCCCCGGAATTAAAGGTAAGGCAGCGCTCTACGGTGGAAAATTCCTCCCCATCATCTGCCAATACAGGGATTTCCTGTGCATTTACTTGTTCGGACATGGTCGATTCCTCCCTTCTATATATTTTCCAAGGCTGCACCATGAAGGCTCAGGATATCGAGAATGATGCTGATATTCCCATCTCCGAGGATTGTACAGCCCGTAATACCGGAAGACTTCAGCTCGAAACTGCTCAAAAATGCAGGAAGAGGCTTCACGACCACCTGCTGTTCGCCGATCAGTTCATCCACAAACAGACAGAAGGAACGGTCACTTGCTTCCACCCATAAGAGGATGCCGGCATCCAGATCCTGAATTTCGGTATCAATGCCATAGAACCGATGAAGCCGTATCACAGGATAGAAGCTTCCCATCCGTTCCACCATTTCGCTCCCGTTTTCATCGCGGATAATTTCTTCCGGCAGAATTTTAAAGGACTGCCTGATGTTGGCGATGGGAATGGTAAAGATGGATTTGCCGACAGTGACTTTCATACCGTCCATGATGGACAGTGTCAGCGGTATTTTCATAAGGAAAGTGGTCCCCACTCCTTCTTCGCTGGTTAGGGAGACGACACCGCCTACAGATTCCACATTTTTCTTCACCACGTCCATGCCTACGCCGCGGCCTGAGAATTCAGTAACGGTCTGGTTCGTGGAGAAACCGGGCAGCATGACTAAGGCCAGCGCTTCCTTCTTTGTATATTCGCTTTCAGGTTTGGTGAGAATCCCTTTTTCTTTGGCTTTGGCCAGAATTTTGTCGGGATTCATGCCTTTTCCATCATCCGCAATGGAGATGACAACCTCGCTGCTGGTATGAGAAGCGGACAAGATGATTTCACCTTGTGCGCTCTTACCCGCTGCAAGACGTTCCTGAGAAGTATCCTCAATTCCGTGATCCATGGCATTACGGACCATGTGCATGATAGGATCCTGGATACTGTCAACGATGGTTTTATCTACCTCGGTATCTTCACCCACGAGAGTAAGGCGAACATCCTTTCCAAGCTTTTGTTTCATATCCCGGACGATGCGGCTCATTTTCTGGAAGACGCCAGAAATAGGAACCATTCGCAGAGACATGGCAATATCCTGCAGATCGTCTGTAAGTTTTCTCAGCTGTCTGGCTGATTTCATAAAATTGTCATAGGCGTCCCGGTTGAGCTGGTCAAGCTCGGGGGAAGAAGTAACCATGGATTCCGTGATGACGATTTCTCCGACAATATCCATGAGACTATCTAATTTCATCAGGTTGACGCTGATTAGGTTCTGTTTGACCGGCGTGCCAGCAGCAACTTGCTTGGCAGGCGCCTGTGGTTTGGGCGCTGCCTGTCCATGTTCCGGAGCCGGAGCAGCGGCCTGGGAAGTTTCTTGATTGGAAGGAGCCGGAGATTCTGCGGCATGAGCTGGTTCCGGGGCCATGACAAGTTCATAAGAACGAATGTGACCCTGGGTCCTCAAAAGATCGCTGGCTTTATCCGCTTCATCTTCTGATTCAAAGCTCATGTAGAAACCGTCTTCAATGATAGAGGTGCAGGTACTGGAATCGGATTCCATATTTTCAGGATAGTAACGGAATTCCAATCCACACTCCTTGAGCGCATTAACGATCATGAAAGCACGCAAATTTTCCATCCCAATGCCTTCATCGAGAAAAATATGAAGAAAGCAGACGGCTTTGTCGTCGGCAGGAAGATTCCCGGAAGCGGAAACTTCTCCTGTCAAAGCGGCTTGTTCAGGCGCCTTTTTCTCCGAGCTCTCTTCTTCAGCTCCGCTGATTTTCTTCAAGAAATTATTAATTTCTGTGGTAAAAGATTCCTGATCGGTATCCAGCGGCTCGCCGCTTTCCACCTTTTCCACCTGTCCGCGCAAACAATCTTCCGAACGGAACATGAGATTAAAAAGTTCTTTTTTATGCTGGGGGTCAAGGGAGTCGATCCCCTTGTCACGAATATAGAAGAACAGATCTTCTATATGATGGGCAATACTTGCGATGGGAGCGAACTCCATCATAGCAGAGGAACCCTTGATGGTATGCATGATGCGGAAGATTTCATTGACGTCTTCCGGAGAAAAATCGCCTACTTTCTCGTCGTTCATCAGCATTTCATCAAGATTGTCCAAAAGGGAATTCGTTTCAAAGAGGTATGTATCCAGCATACTCTCCATACCATTATCCATTCTGTTACACCACCTATCTTTGTTAATGTAGTTGATATATTGCATGAAAATAGAACGGTCTACAGTGCGAAAAGCAGAATAGACCACAACAGATTATTTATTTATCGACGAAAATAAAAGGAGGATAAGAGATGGATAATATATTTTAATAAAAAAATTAAAATTTTATTTAGAAACAGGTTATGGAATAAAAAAACATGCCGAAATAATTAAAAGAAGTTATGTGCCTTAGATAAAATATCTTAGAAAAAGAAGGACTTTCAGGTAAACGACATGGCGGGAAGGGAACGTGTGTCGCGGCATCAAGGAGTCACTCTCGATCCGGAAGTTGCTGAGAGGAAAGCCCGACAAGGAGGAGCGGACAAATGAAAAACTTAAAGGTCAGTAAAAAGTTCATCGTGTCCTTCGGCATGATCCTGCTGCTGTTTCTGGTGTCAGTGGTCGCTGCTGGTATAGGGATTACGAGGGCGAGGGCGAGTTACGAGAAGTTTTACACACAAGACCACAAAGCGGTATCCAGCGTATATGATATCAGGTTGAACCTTCAGGGAGCACTGAAGGAATTGATGCTGGCAATTTTGCAGGAAAACCTTGCTGAGACCCAGAGACATGCGGCGAAGGTGGACGAATATATGGCCAGTGTACAGGAGAATTTGGACTGGGTATATGCCAACTATGAGGGAGATCTGTCCTTGCTCAAGGAATTTGAAACCTGTGTGTCCAACAATAAGCACAAAAGACAGCAGGTAATCGATTATGCCATGATGGGCACTTCCGAAGGCACTGAATTGGCTAAAGATTATGTACTTACGGAATACAATCCTCAGGTAGAGGAATATACGGCAATCTTGCAGAATGCTTTTGAGGAGATGGAGAAGGAGAGCCGCGAGGAATATGAATCTTCCATTATGATGCAAGGGGTCTTGTTGGCCGTATCAGTTGCAATAGCGGCAGTGGCGTTTATCATTACATGTCTGATCGCTGTGAATCTGACCGGTAATATCCTCACTCCTGTTAAAAAAATCGAAGAGGCTATGGACGAGGTGGTCAAAGGCAATCTTTCCGTGGAAGTGTCTTACGATGCGCAGGATGAATTTGGAAGTATGGCACACAGCATGCATATGGTGACCAGCGGTGTTAGTACGATTATCAAAGACATTGAGAAAATCCTCGGGGCAATGGCCGATGGCGATTTCACGATTCATTCTACTGCAAAAGAACTCTATGTGGGCGATTACCAGAAGATTTTTGTTTCTATGAAAAAGATCAGGGACAGTTTCAATGCTACACTGGCCACACTGAACCAGTCCGCAAATCAAGTTTCTTCGGGTTCAGATCAGGTTTCCTCAGGCGCTCAGGCTCTTTCCCAGGGTGCGACCGAGCAGGCTTCTTCCGTAGAAGAATTGGCAGCATCCATTAATGAGATCTCCGGCAATATCAACAAGAATGCTCAAAGCGCACAGGAAGCCAGCAAGAAATCTATGGTCGTAGGAGAAGAGGCGGGTGAAAGCAACCGCAGGATGCATGATATGTTAGGCGCTATGGCGGAGATTAATTCTTCCTCCGGGGAAATTGGTAAGATTATTAAGACTATTGAAGATATTGCATTCCAGACCAATATCCTCGCTTTAAACGCTGCAGTGGAGGCGGCGAGGGCCGGCGCCGCAGGCAAGGGGTTTGCCGTGGTAGCGGATGAAGTCCGTAATCTAGCGAGCAAGTCTGCGGAAGCTTCCAAGAATACGGCTGTCTTGATTGAGAATTCGCTCCATGCGGTGGAGAATGGGCGGAAGATTGCGGACGAGACGGCGAAGTCTTTGGAAAGCGTTATGACTGGAGTGCAGGATGCAGCCGGCATGATGGATACCATTGCCAGAGCTTCTCAGGACCAGGCAGAAGCAATTACGCAAATCACATTGGGAATCGATCAAATATCCAGCGTGGTGCAGACCAATTCTGCAACGGCTGAGCAGAGTGCGGCCGCCAGCGAGGAGCTGTCCGGACAGGCTCAAATCCTTAAGGAATTGGTGCGGAAGTTCAAGCTGGACGGGGATGTGTCAGCGGTATCTGAACCTATGTATAGCGGGGAGGAGCATATAAGTTATGCGGCTAGCGAACCTCAGGCGGTTTACTACGGAGGCAATGATAAATATTGAAATTGTGAGATGTAGCGACGGCTGTGTTTGATGGCAGACAGCGTCGATGTACAAGCGGGTTATTTTGCCTCTTGTATAGCGGCGCTGATTTAGCTATAATATAAATGATAAGACAAAATGTAAAGTGAAAACTTTACGCGCGGAATTTCGCGCAGATGGGAGCCCAAAATGATGAAACATAGTATCAAACAAGATGTGGTTCTGCGTATCGCCCTTATTATCGGTGTGGTAATCCTCACCGGTATTATAACGACAAGCGGTATGAAGAGCGTCAGGAGCAACAGCGTTTCTACGGAACAGTCCACGGAAATCCATTCGTTGGTTCTGACGGCACAGAAAGCCCATTATGGCTGGGTAGAAAATCTTTGTTCTTCCATTGCCATGGGAACGGAATTTACTGGGAGTAAGGATTACAAAACTTGTGTGCTGGGCAACTGGTTTTACAATTCCGATCTTTCATCCATTGAGGATGAGGAAATTCTTCAGTTGATTGAGCAGATGAAGCCGATCCATCAGGCGATCCATGAGTCGGCTCAGACGATTCTGGATTTGAATGTGACGGATCCTGAGCAGGCAAAAGAGATGTATTTGAATGTCACAAAAGCCAATGTGGATCAGTTGGTGACTATTTTGGATCAAGTGGCGGAGATCACAGAGAATCATGTGGCGGGTAATCAGGCTAAAGTATCCAGTGCGGTTACCAGGACAGAGCTCATGACCTTTGTTGCGGTTATTGTGATTCTTCTGGCCAGCGTTCTTCTGGTCGTTTATATGATGAAGAGCATCGTAAAGCCGATCCAGGATGTGACAGAATCCAGCAGAAGTTTATCAGAAGGAAAACTCGATTTTCATATCGATGTGAACAGTGAGAATGAGATCGGTGTTTTGGCTGACAGTCTGAACACATCGGTAAAGAATTTGAGAACCTACATTTCCGATATTACGGATGTGCTCGAGGATATGGCTTCGGGAAATCTTGGCCGGGAAAGCAGCATCCAGTACATAGGTGATTTCCTTCAGATCCAGAGAGCGATCAGAGAAATCAGTAATGGCCTGAGCCAGACCATGAATCAGATCAGTACCGCTGCTGTGCAGGTGGATTCGGGTTCCAATCAGGTGGCTGACGGGGCTCAGAGCCTGGCTCAGGGCGCCACGGAACAGGCTTCTGAGGTGGATAACCTGCTGCATATGATCGAACAGGTTTCGGAACAGATTAACGGAAATGCGGAAAGCGCTGCTATTACCACGAAGGAAGCTGACAAAGTGGGAGAGAGCATTGCTCTCTGCAATGGACAGATGCAGGAGATGGCAGAGGCCATGCGTCAGATCAGCGCTTGTTCCGGTGAAATCCAGCATATCATTAAGACTATAGAGGATATTGCGTTCCAGACCAATATCCTGGCATTGAATGCAGCGGTGGAGGCTGCCAGGGCGGGAAGCGCCGGTAAAGGTTTTGCTGTGGTGGCGGATGAAGTACGTAACCTGGCTGCCAAGAGTGCGGATGCGGCTAAGAATACCACGGAATTGATTGAAAAAACGCTGCATATGGTGGAAACTGGTTCCCAATTAACGAATTTGACACAGGAATCCCTGGGGTCTGTGGTGAATGGCGCGGAAATTGTAACGGATCAGATCAAGGTAATTTCCAGCGCTTCCAGGGAGCAGGAAGTGGCAATCAACCACATCAAGGACAGCATTACCCAGATTTCTACGGTAATTCAGTCCAATTCTGCTACGTCGGAAGAGAGCGCGGCTGCCAGTGAAGAATTGGCAGGCCAGGCCCAGGTGCTGAAAGGCCTGATCGGAAAATTCCGTCTAAAGGGTGAATAAGCCGATTCGCAGCAGAGAAGGAAAACGGTTATTTATGGAGGAGAGGCTCGATGGCTAACAGCATTAAGAATTTAAAGATTGGAAAAAAACTCTATGTGTTGGTAGGGATTGCCCTGGCGGGTATGCTTTTGATCGGTTTCCTGTCTATTGCCCTGATGGGAAGCGTAAATGGAAATGTGGAAATCATTTCGTCAAAGTGGATGCCCAGCCTTGTTCTTGCGGAGAGGATGGATACTGCGCTTGCCAATGTGCGTGTGGCTGAGCAGAATTATGTGATTAATCCTGAAGCATCTGCAGGAGCGGAAACTATGCAGAAAGCGGCAAGCGCTATGGATACTTATGTTTCTGGGTATGGTTCTTATGTATCCACATCAGAGGGCAGCAAGCTTTATCAAAACCTGCAGTCTGTTTGGTCTGCCTATAAACAGATAGATAACAATGTGTTGAATTTGATGAAAGAAGGAAAGGTGGAGGAAGCGGAAGAGCTTCTGAATGGTTCAGAAGGCGCAAACGCTTATAATGCGGTACTTACTGCTCTTTCGGCTCTAAGCACCTTTAATGAAGATGGCAGTGACAAAGCTTATTCGGACAGTGTTCGTACTTATCGAATCGCTTTGTTCAGCCAGGTGGCAGTTATGTTGGCCGTAGTGATAATAGGAATTGCATTTTCCGTGGTTATTATCAGAGGCATTCGGGTACCCGTTACGGAGATCGCGAAGGCAGCGATCCAGATGGGCCAAGGAAGTTTGGATGTTACGATCAACTATGAGTCAAAGGATGAGTTGGGCGTTCTCGCTGATCAATTCAGAGCGCTGATAAGGAAATTGCAGGCTATCATCGATGATGAGAATAAGTTCCTGGCCAGTATGGCTGCAGGCGACTTTACGGTGGATTCTATTTGTGAAGAAGAGTATATCGGCGATTTCCACCAGCTTCTGATTTCCTTCCGAGCGATCGCAAAACGTTTGAATGAGGCGATGGCCCAGATCAGCGTGAGCAGCGACCAGGTTTCTAACGGTTCTGAGCAGGTTTCCAGCGGCGCACAGGCTCTTTCCCAGGGTGCTACGGAGCAGGCCAGCTCCATTGAAGAATTGGCTGCTACCATCAACGAAATTTCTAAGCATATCAGCGAAAATGCTGAAAACGCCGGTCGTGCAAATGAGATGGTAAATTCCGTCGGCCAGGAAATGAACACCAGCAATGCCAAGATGCAGGAAATGATCCGTGCGATGGAAGATATTAGCAACTGTTCCAACGAGATCGGAAAGATTATAAAGACCATTGAAGATATTGCATTCCAGACCAATATTCTGGCCCTGAATGCGGCGGTGGAAGCTGCCAGAGCAGGAAGCGCAGGCAAAGGCTTTGCGGTTGTGGCGGATGAAGTGCGTAATCTGGCTAGTAAGAGCGCGGAGGCTTCCAAGAATACAGCAGCATTGATCGAGAATTCCATTCATGCGGTGAAGAATGGAACGCAGATCGTGGATGATACGGCAAAATCCCTGCAGGAGGCTGTGGAAGGTGCGAAGGAAGTTACCCAGCTGGTGGATAAGATTTCCGAGGCGAGCCGTACGCAGTCGGATGCGGTTTCACAGATCACTTTGGGTATCGATCAGATTTCCAGCGTAATTCAGACCAATTCTGCAACTGCGGAACAGAGCGCGGCTGCCAGCGAAGAACTTTCCAGCCAGGCGCAGATCATGAAGGATCTTGTGGGCAAGTTTAAGTTGAAGGGTGCAGCGACAGGATCGTTTACGTCGAGTAGTCCCACATTTTCTGAGGACTATTCGGCTCAGGGTGGCTCCACAGAGATGAATTTCTCTTATGGAGGATCCGATAAGTACTAAAGATTAGAAGGAAAGAACGGGCTACAGTGCAAAAAGGTACTGTAGCCTGTATTGCATCAAGGCCATATAATGATATAATATAATTATGATATGGCAGACAACAAAGGAAGGGGCATTTGCGAATGAAACAGCCTAATATTTTATTCATAACTACAGACGAACAGCATATGCGGACCTTAACCTGCTACGGCAGTAAGGCTGGAGTTACGCCTGTTCTGGATACTTTGGCGCAGAACAGCGATGTGTACGAACAGGCCTATACGGTAAGTCCCGTCTGCCTCCCGGCCAGATGTGCCTTTATGACCGGTATGTATCCGCATCACTCCGGTTCTGTCAGCAATGTTTTTGGCGCGTCTGTGTCCCGCTCATATCCCAATTTGTTTACGGAGCTCAAAAAACAGGGATATATTACGGCCCTGCACGGGAAATGCCATTTCATTCCTGTGCCTTATCCGGCAACGCGCAGGGATATGACGCTGGAATATGAACATTTTATGACCTATTATCGTTCCTTGGGTATGGATAAACTATCATTACAGGATGATAAAAACAATTCTCTCTGGTATTATGATGACTATGCGAAAGAGCTTTTCCGTAGGGGAATGCTGAAAAAATGTCGCTATGAAGCCCATGAGAAACCGGATAATCCGGGATATTATGATTTTCCGTTTTCTTCAGATATGCACCCGGATGCATGGGTCGCTCAAAAAGCGATTGAGGATATTAGAAGCCGTTCCACCAAAGAACCCAATTTTCTTTGGGTCAGTTTTTCAGGTCCGCATTATCCGGTGGATACGCCTGCAGAATATATAGAAAAAGTAGATCCTGATAAGATGGAACCCAGAATTTTCCGGGAGGATGAATGGGAGGATGAAACAAAGTTTCATTTTCGCGGCTATCACGGGCCGGGAACGACAGAGGGAAGCGGGCATGTCCGGGACGGTGCACAGAAGCATTATTCCGAGGCATACTGGACGGAATGGAGGAGGCGGTATCTGGGAAATTTGGCCTTGATTGATGAAGGAATCGGACGGATTCTGGATGCAGCCCGGGATAAATTCGGAGATAACCTGACGGTCATTTTTACCACAGATCATGGAGAGATGATGGGGAATCATTCCCTCTGGGGCAAAAATGGGGCGTTGTTTGAGGATGTGCTCAGAATTCCGCTTTTGGTTCATCAGCCGGGGCAGACGACGGGGAGAAAAATTAAGGAAACGGTTTCTTCGCTGGAACTTTTCCCTACAATTCTAACGTATGCCGGCGCTCCGATTCCCGACTCCTGTGATGGAACGACATTGGAAAGCATGGTGCGTTCAGGCGGCCGTCCCTATATTATAAGTGAATGTGACAATCGGGTAGCGGTAATAAAGGACGGACTGAAACTGGAGCTGAACCGTTCTGATTTGGGACAGAGGACGTACAAAGAACTATATGATTTGTCCAAAGATCCGTACGAATTTATCAACCGTTATGAAGATGAAGAATATAAAGATGCGATCCGCGGTCTGACAAAACTGCTTGATGCAGAACCGTATCTCATGGAAACGATCTTCTGGTCGGATGAAAACGGCAGGGATTATTGGCTTGACGGTGGAAACGGGGCAGGGCTTGCGGCTAATGAACGGCCCGGTGAGGAGAAGCCATATATATGATCTATGTATTTTCTGCAAAGGAAGAAAGGTTAAAATGAGAAGGCAGGACAGAGAGGTTAAGGATTGGGATCAGATTGTTCGAATTATGGACGGTTGTGATACTTGCAGACTAGGGCTTATCGATGGAAAACGGGTATACATTGTACCCCTTTCCTTTGGATATGTGATCCAAGATGGGAAAGTGTCTCTCTATTTTCATGGGGCACAGCAAGGCAGGAAGTTGGATCTGATGTCTGACGGAGGGGAAGCAGCCTTTGAAATGGACAGAAGCTTTGGGATACGCGCCATAGGAAATGGGCATTATACCATGCCCTATCAGTCGGTCTGCGGTTATGGCAAGGTGGCGTTTGTGGAAAATCGTAAGGAAAAGGAGAATGCGCTTCGCGTTCTTTTATCACACTATAGCGCGGAGCGGATGATGGATTTTTCGGATGCCGTTTATGAACAGACCTGTGTATTCCGATTGGATGTAACGGAAATTACCTGTAAAGAGAATAAATAATAACGATAGGGTAATAGCTTTGCCAAGATACAGTATCAGGACAACCGCGTGAATGTGATAACCTGCACATTCACGCGGTTGTCCTGCTGCAGTACGGAAGATGCATCCATATCTTATGATAGTGCGGCGGGTTTTTAGTTCTCAGCGCCTTCCCCGTCACTCTGCGGCTGTCCGTCCTCCTTGAAGCCCGGCGCACTATTTTCTGTGGTAATGGTGATGGAATCATCAGAAGGCATTTCGCCCTGAAGGATTTCGGAAATGTAATCCATCCGCTTGACAGCCCGATTGTAGTTCTCCAGAGCGACGGCAGCAATATCCTCATGGTAGTTTCCATCCCCATATGCCTGGTGATACAGACTGGCGGCTTCGGTCATATAAGAACCTGCTTCGTCTGCTAGATTCTCTACAGAAGTGAACTGCTTCGGGACGTTGATATCCGCGAGAGACTGGAAGGATGCAGCCAATTGATCCATAGCGGCCAGCATCTCATCCACTGCTGTTGCGGAAGAAGGATCGATGCCGTTTAGGGTGGAAAAATGTATGCTTGCCTGGCTTGTGAATTGTTCCATATCTGTATAGTATTGATCTAATGCAGCATCGCCACCGCAACCAGTGAACAGGAAGGCCGCCATATGTAATATAGAAACCCATGTAAAAATCTTTTTTTTCATTTGAATACCTATTTACGTGCAAAGCACACACTCAAATCAGAGTGGTCCCATCTGCGCGCTTGAGCGCATACAATCGAGGATTTCACCTGTTGTTATACGAAAATAAATCCTTTATCAAGGTATCATATCTTTTTCTTAAAATCAAGTAGAAAGCTTGGATGTTCGCAACAGTATCTAATCCACTGCTTCTCACACTGCGCAACTACGTACTCCCTCTTCCTTTTTCCAGGCTTTCATGATAGAATACTAAAGTATATTTGAAAAGAAAGCATCTCTATATTTATGCCCAAGGCGGAATAAGAAGAGAAAAGTCTTTTTGATTTGAATATTGGCAAAGACAGGCAGGAGGAGTAAAGTGGGAAGAAAGACACTTTTCGTTTGCTTGGTTTGCACGTACGTTAAAGCGGTTTGATGGGAGTTAAACATGACAAAACAGGAGTTTAAGGATTATATAGAAGGCAGGCTTGTGTTTCTGGACGGAGCTACAGGATCCAATCTATTGGTCCGCGGGATGCCGGGCGGGGTTTGCCCGGAAGCGTGGATCGCAGAGCATGACCAGGTGCTGACGGATCTGCAGAGGGAGTATGTGGAGGCTGGAACGAATATCCTCTATGCGCCTACTTTTACGGCGAATCGGATCAAATTGGCGGAATATGGACTGGCAGATCGGATCAGGGAGTTGAATTTGTCTTTAGTGGATGCTTCTCGGCAGGCAGCGGATGGGCGTGCCCTGGTGGCAGGGGATCTGACCATGACAGGGGAACAGCTGGCTCCCATAGGCCGGATGGATTTCGAGGAATTGGTGGATGTTTATAAAGAGCAGATCGGATATCTGCAGGAGGCGGGAGTGGATCTGCTGGTGGTGGAAACCATGATGAGCCTGCAGGAATGCCGGGCAGCTTTGATTGCAGCCAAGGAATGTGTTCCTGTACTGCCTGTGATGGTTACGATGACCTTTGAGGGGGACGGAAGAAGTCTTTATGGGACGGATGCGGTGACGGCTGCCGTGGTTTTGGAGAGCCTGGGGGCAGACGCCGTGGGGGCTAACTGTTCCACGGGACCGGAACAGATGGCTATTATCATTCGTGAGATGGCATCGGTGACGAGGATTCCCGTGATTGCCAAGCCTAACGCTGGGCTTCCGTCTTTGAACGAAGCGGGGATGACGGTGTATGATATGCAGCCGGAAGCGTTTGCTGCGGGGATGGAGGCGGTCTGGGAAGCCGGTTGCGGAATTCTGGGCGGCTGCTGCGGGACCACGCCAGAGCACATCCGGGCATTGCATGAGACTTTTTCAGGCAGACCTTTGGCTGCGGCAGAACGCAGGCCGGAGGGGAGGCGGTATCTGTCTTCGGAAAGGCGGACGGTCTCTTTCGGATTGTCGGATCCTTTCTTAGTGATCGGGGAGCGGATCAATCCTACAGGGAAGAAGAAATTGCAGGGGCAGCTGAGAGAAGGAAACTTTGACCTGGTGCTGCAATTTGCCCAGGAGCAGGAGGAGGCAGGCGCTTCTGTCCTGGACGTGAATATGGGAATGAGCGGTATTGATGAGAAGGAATGGATGCTGCGGGCGATTGAGGAGATTTCCGGGATTACCCAGCTTCCCCTTTCCCTGGATTCCAGCCATGTGGACGTACTGGAGCAGGCTTTGCGCCGTTATCCGGGCCGGGCTTTGATCAATTCCGTTTCCATGGAAACGGAAAAAATGGAACGTCTGCTCCCCTTGGTGAAGAAGTATGGAGCTATGTTTATCCTACTTCCTCTTTCGGATGCCGGGTTGCCCGCGTCCTTTGAGGAGAAGCGGGAAATTATTGAAAAGATACGAAAACGGGCGGATGCCTGTGCGTTATGCAAAGAGGATATCGTTGTAGACGGCTTGGTGACCACGGTGGGCGCCAATCCGGCTGCGGCAACGGAAACCTTGGAAACCATCCGTTACTGCAGAAAAAATGGGTTGGCCACGGTGGTGGGATTGTCGAACATTTCTTTTGGCCTGCCAGAGCGCATTCATGTGAACGCTGCATTCCTCACTCTAGCTATCGGAGCTGGACTCACCATGGCGATTGCGAACCCGTCTCAGGAACTCTTGATGGCCGGAGCCTTCGCGGCGGACTTGCTGCTCCAAAAGGAAGGAAGCTCCCTGCGATATATCGAATATGCAGGCCGCTTGGGTGCAGGAGAAAGGCAGCCTCAGGAGACCGGGAAGGCGGAAAAGGATAAATCATGCTGTGAAGAGATTCATGAGGCAGTCATGAAGGGCAATCGGGGTGGAATAGAGGCGATGACTGCCGGTGCATTGGAGCAGGGAGTTGCAGCCGGGCGTATTTTAAATGATTACCTGCTTCCGGCCATCGATGAAGTGGGAAGCCTGTTCGACAAAGGGAAATATTTTCTTCCACAGCTGATTTCCAGCGCGGAGGCCATGAAGCTGTCCATTAACGTCCTGGAGCCTTTCCTCAAGGAAGAAAAGGGCAGAAAGGAGCTTCCTGCGGTGGTGTTGGCCACCGTGAAGGGAGATATCCATGATATAGGAAAGAATCTGGTGGCATTGATGCTGAAGAACCACGGTTTTTCTGTAATCGATCTGGGCAAGGATGTTCCAAGGGAAAGAATCGTACAGGCAGCCAGAGAGAACGATGCGGCACTGATTGGCCTGTCAGCCTTGATGACCACCACGATGCAGGAGATGAGGCAGGTGATCTGCCTGGTTCACGAGGAAGGCCTTTCCGCGAAGGTGATCATCGGAGGAGCGGTCATCACTGAAGAATATGCAAAGGAAATCCAGGCGGACGGCTATGCAAAGGACGCGGCGGATACGGTTCGGGTAGCCAAAAAACTTTTAGGGCTGGAGGAAGAAGCGGGCCGTCCTGGAACGGCGGAATGTGAGGGAATATGAACGGAGCAGATGCAATGATCAAATGCCTGGAGATGGAAGGCATTAAGGAAGTGTTCGGTTATCCTGGCGTGGCGATTTGCCCTTTTTATGACAGCATTTTAAATGCAAAAATCCGGACTATATTGATCCGGACGGAGCAGAATGCGGCACATGCAGCCAGCGGGCTCGCCAGGGTTACAGGAAAAGTGGGGGTATGCGCGGTCACTTCGGGCCCAGGCGCTACGAACCTGTTAACCGGGATTGCCACGGCGTTTGCGGACAGCATTCCGTTGGTGTGCATTACCGGTCAGGTGAACAGCGAACTGTTGGGCAGCGACGTGTTCCAGGAGGCGGATATCACGGGCGCGGCGGAATCCTTTGTTAAATACAGCTATTTAGTACGGGATGCCAACGAGATCCCCAGGATTTTTAAGGAGGCCTTTTACGTGGCCAATACGGGGAGAAAGGGGCCTGTACTGGTCGATGTTCCGATCGATATACAGAATGCACAGGTAACGAAGTTCCGTTATCCGGAAGAAGTAAATATGCGTACCTATAAGCCTACGGTTAAGGGCCATGCGGTGCAGATTAAAAAGGTAATACAGGAACTGGAGCGGGCAAAGCGTCCGCTGATCTATGCCGGCGGTGGCGTATCCCTGAGCGGTGCGTGTGAGGAACTTCGGCTGTTTGCGGAGAAATTCCGTATTCCTGTGGTTTCCACCATGATGGGGATCGGCGTGATGCCCACGGACCATCCCATGTATTTCGGAATGGTGGGAAATAACGGAAAGCCCTATGCCAACCGGGCTATGAACGAATCGGATCTGCTGATTATGGTGGGGGCTAGGGTGGCCGACCGATCTGTGAATCAGCCGGATTTAATCACCCAGGGCAAGGTGTTGGTGCATATAGATGTGGATCCTGCTGAAATCGGGAAAAATGCAGGGCCTACCATTCCTCTTGTGGGAGATGCCAGACATATTTTTGAAGATTTTGAAAAACAGGAGTTTACCTGCGAGCATGAAGAATGGCTTGGGCAGCTGGAGGAATATCGGCGGAATATGAAGTTGTTCCACCATCCCAATCCTGCTTATGTGGATCCGGAACGTTTGATCCGCCGCCTTTCCGAGAAGATGGAATCGAATGGAGTCTATGTGGCGGATGTGGGGCAGAATCAGATCTGGTCATGCGCCTATCATGTGGTAAGAGAGGGACAGTTTTTTACCTCAGGCGGTATGGGAACCATGGGGTATTCCATACCGGCGGCCATGGGAGCGAAGATGGGAGACATGTCTCGACAGGTCATTGCAGTATGCGGCGACGGCTCCTTCCAGATGTCTATGATGGAATTGGCTACGATTCAGCAGTATCGCATTCCGGTAAAAATCATTGTCCTGCGAAATAATTATCTGGGAATGGTGAGGGAATATCAGCATCATTCCTATAAGGACAGATATTCCATGGTGGATATTTCCGGAGTTCCGGATTTGGAGAAGTTGGCAGCCGCTTATGGGCTCCCCTTTGTCAGGGTGGCCGTCAACGAAGAGATCGACGAAGCCCTGGACGTATTTTTGAAGGAAGACTGTTCCTATCTGATGGAATGCATGATCGATCCCATGGATTTGGTAAAATATTGACCGGGAATTTACGCCCGCAAAAGCGGGCAGGATGGGAGCAAGGTTGAAAGAAGGACGCTTTCAACCGCCCTGATTTGAGTGCCCGCAAAAGCGGGCAGGATGGGAGCAATGATGAAAAAAATATACTCTGTTCTTGTGGAAAACAGATCTGGGGTGCTTTGTAAGGTGGCTGGGTTGTTTTCCAGGAGATGTTTTAACATCAATTCCCTGGCTGTAGGGGAAACGGACGATCCCGCCGTCTCATGTATGACGATAGTAAGCAGCGGGGATCAGCGGACGGTGGAACAGATTGAAAAACAATTGAATAAAAAGCTGGACGTCATTAAGGTACGTACTTTTAATGAAGAAGCGAGCATCAGCCGGGAATTAATGCTGGTCAAGGTGAAGTATAACCGAAACAACAGGCGGGACATTATGGAGAATTGCTCGATCATGAACGCCTCCATCGTAGATATTTCCAAACATATGATGCTGATCCAGATCTGTGACACGCCGGAACGCGTGCAGATTTTTCTTGGAATGCTACAGACCATCAGCATCGTGGAGATTGCCCGTACTGGAATCCTGGCGTTGACGAAGTGCATCGATAGCGAATGAAGTTGTATATTGTCTATGCATGGATAAATAGAAAACCATAACTGGATATTATGGAAACTATGCCTGATCATCATACGTTGACAAGGGCGGCGGATATTGCTAGAATAAGTAGAAATCAGGTATTTCCGGGCAGACGACGAGGCCCGGGCGGCAGAAACGGAAGGGAGTATGCTATCGTGCAGAAGAAAGTTTTCCAGCTTTTGGTGGACAATACCTCCGGTGTGCTGAGCCGGATATCGGGATTGTTTTCCAGGAGAGGCTATAATATTGAAAGCATAACGGCAGGAGGAACGGCGGATCCCAGGATCACCAGGATTACCATTGTGGCCACCGGGGACGATGAGATCCTCGACCAGATCGAGAAGCAGGTGGCGAAGCTGGTGGACGTCCGAGATATCAGGGAATTGAAGCCGGAGCGCAGCGTTTACCGCGAGCTGGCGATGATCAAGGTGAAGGCGGGTGCGGTGGAACGACAGGATGTGATTGCAATTTCCAACATATTCCGTGCGAATATCATTGATGTGGGACCGGAAAACCTGATCGTAGAGATTACAGGAAATCAGGGAAAAGTGGATGCCTGCATCAATATGCTTTCTGCCTATGAGATCCTGGAACTGGCCAGGACAGGAATTGCAGGTTTGGGACGGGGAACGGAGAATGTGGTTTACTTCGATCCCGACTGACGAAAGCTTGCAGGGTGAACCTATGAACTCTGAGGCGGTATGCGCCGCCTTTCAGTTAGATAGAATTTTTAGCCGCTACCAGCGGCAGAAGGAGAAGAAAATGGCAAAGATTTATTATCAGGAAGATTGTGACCTTTCCTTATTGCAGGACAAGACCATCGCAATTATCGGTTATGGAAGCCAGGGCCATGCCCATGCCCTGAACCTGAAGGAGTCAGGATGCAATGTGATCGTAGGGCTTTATGAGGGTTCCAAATCTTGGGCAAAGGCGGAGGCACAGGGACTGACTGTATATACCGCGGCAGAAGCGGCGAAGAAAGCGGATATCATCATGATTCTGATCAATGATGAGAAGCAGGGAGCTCTTTACAGAGAATCCATCGAGCCCAACTTGAGGCCCGGCATGATGCTCATGTTTGCCCATGGCTTCTCCATTCATTTCGGCCAGATTAAACCTCCGGCAGACATCGATGTGACGATGATTGCACCTAAAGGCCCCGGACATACGGTAAGAAGCGAGTACCAGGCCGGCAAAGGAGTTCCCTGTCTGATCGCTGTGGCTCAGGATGCCACCGGAAAGGCTAATGACTTGGCTCTGGCCTATGCGCTGGGAATCGGCGGCGCAAGAGCTGGCGTCCTTCAGACGACCTTCCGTGAGGAGACGGAGACCGATCTGTTCGGTGAGCAGGCGGTTCTGTGCGGCGGCGTATGTGCGCTGATGAAGGCGGGATTTGAAACCCTTGTGGAAGCAGGGTACGAGCCGGAGAGCGCTTACTTTGAATGTATCCATGAGATGAAATTGATCGTGGATCTGATCTATGAAAGCGGTTTTGCAGGAATGAGATATTCCATCTCCAATACGGCTGAGTACGGCGATTACATCACTGGGCCCAAGATTATCACAGATGATGCCAAAAAGGCGATGAAGAAGATCCTTTCGGATATTCAGGACGGATCTTTTGCCAAGGAATGGCTGCTGGAGAACCAGGTTGGAACCCCTCATTTCATGGCCATGAGAAAGAGGGAAGCGGCTCATCAGCTTGAAAAGACGGGAGCAGAGCTTCGGAAGCTGTATAGCTGGAACGATACGAATAAGCTGATCGATAACTAAACGCTTATGTAGACGGCGGCATATACCTTTTTATACAAAGAGGTTATGCCGCTGTCATATTTAGATTGCTGTCTTAGTATGTTTGGACTCGGAATGAGAAAGCATAGAGGGTTCCAAACGACAGAGGAACCCAACTGTCTGAATTTGAATGCTCGATAGATCGACAGAAGGTTAGGTTGAAAAATGGCATCCGTGATTTCTCATCACGCTGCTGCACTAAACGAGGTAAGAAAGGATTAAAATGAACATTGAAAGTTTAAGAAACAGGGCCTGCCTGGCAGGATGTATTGCGGATTATGGGAAAAAGGCAGCTGGGGGAAAGGGATTTGCCCGAACGCTGATGCAAGGATATACGGCATCCTCCGCCACGGCTCCGCCGTCCGTTTCCCATGGTACACTGCGTATGGGATGGGCCCACAGCTCTTTCAATCCGGCTACCGGACAGGAGCTTCATATGAAATACGACGAAAGTTCCAGCAAAGAGGATCCCGTCATGTATGTGGAAGGAAAAGATTCATCTGGAAAAGAATTTCAGGCGAGGATCCATTTAAACGAAATAGATATGAACCACGCTTCCTTGACGGAGATGACGGCCCTGCGTGTCCATCTGGCCAGGGAAGGAGATCATACGATCAAGTCCCATGCCAATATCCCGCTCATGGCGCTAATCGGGGAACGAGATGTGAACCAGAAGATGGATTTTGAACAGTTTTTCCGCGAACTGGCATCCGGGAGCCGCAGAGAGGGAAATATGTATAAGGAAGAGCAGTACATGAGTGAGCTGGAAAGATATTTGCTTTTCCTTCATATATAGAAATGTAAAAAGTTGTAAAAAAATGAAATTTATTGTTGACAAGAATGACCAGCGATGATATTATAAAACACGTCGCTGGTCATTGACCAACTAAGTGAAAGCTTATTGGAATAAATGATCCAGATGGACTAAGAAAATAAAAAAAGTGCTTGACGAAGCCCAAGACATGTGATAAGATATCACCTGTTGCGGCGGAAAGAAAGCCGAGGCCGAAAG
>CANSTU010000039.1 GCA_947650005.1 uncultured Lachnospiraceae bacterium | reverse complement strand
CCCCCGCCCACCCCCCCTCCTCAAAACCCCCATCGCCCCCTCTTTTGGGGCTCCTTCTTTTTTTTCGCCGCCCGAGCGCCCCCCCCGGGGAGAGGGGGCGCCATGGCCTTATGTTGGCCGCAGCGCCCCAAGAGGCGGATATAACGGTAAACCCGTTATCAGACAATATCCTTTATCTGCATGGCTCTCATGGCGTTGAGAATGGCGATCACTGCCACGCCCACGTCAGCAAATACCGCCAGCCACATGTTGGCGATTCCGGCCGCAGCCAGCAGAAGCACCAGGATCTTCACGCCGATGGCAAATACGATGTTCTGCTTGACGATCCCCAGCGTCTTCCTTGAGATCCGCATGGCTGTTGCGATCTTGGAAGGTTCGTCGGTCATGATGACTACATCGGCCGCCTCAATGGCCGCATCGCTCCCCAAGCCGCCCATGGCAATGCCGATGTCCGCCCTCGCCAGCACGGGCGCATCGTTGATTCCGTCTCCCACGAATGCCAGTTTTCCCTTGGGGGACTTGGATGCGATCAGCTTCTCCACCTCCTCCACTTTATCACCAGGCAGCAGGCCGGAATGGACTTCCTTCAATCCAATCTGTGCCGCCACATGCTCCGCCGCTTCCTTCCGGTCTCCTGTGAGCATCACGATCCGTTTTACGCCCTGTTCAGCCAATCCGCTGATGCACGATGCTGCATCCTTTTTGATTTCATCCGCGATCAGGATATGGCCCAAATATCTGTTTTCTTCCGCCACATGCACGATGGTGCCCACAGGGGCGCTGTCCGAAACGACGATTCCCTGCCTCGCCATCAGCTTTTCATTTCCAACATAAACCTGCCTGTCGTCGATCTGCGCCGCCACGCCGCATCCCGCCAGCTCCTTTACCTCGCCCAGACGGGTTTTATCCGGCTCCTTCCCGCAGGCCTTTCGGATGGAGAGAGAGATGGGATGACTGGAATAGCTTTCCGCCAATGCCGCCAACTCCAGAAGTTCTTCCCGGCCGTTCCCTTCCCCTGCCGGTTTTACCTCCTGCACCGTAAAGGTACCCTTCGTGAGGGTGCCCGTCTTATCCATCACCACGATTTCCGTCTCCGCAAGGGCCTCCAGATAATTGCTGCCTTTTACCAGCACACCCGCCTTGCTGGCCCCGCCGAGTCCGCCAAAGAAACTCAAGGGCACGCTAATTACCACCGCGCAGGGGCAGGACACCACCAAAAAGGTCAGCCCTCTATAGATCCAGTCGGCCCATCCTCCCAGAAACAGAGGCGGGATAACAGCCAGCGCTACGGCGCAGCACACCACTACAGGCGTATAATATCTGGCAAAACGTGTAATAAAATTCTCCGCCTGAGCCTTCTTGCTGCTGGCATTCTCCACCAAATCCAGGATTTTGCTCACTGTGGACTCCCCATAGGGTTTCGTTACTTCTACCTCCAGCACGCCCGTAAGATTGACACAGCCGCTGATCACCTCTTCCCCGCAGCGTACTTCCCTCGGCACGCTTTCCCCAGTTAAGGCTACGGTATCCAGGCTGGAATCCCCCCTGATCACCCTTCCATCCAGCGGAATCCGCTCCCCCGGTTTCACCAGGATGGTTTCACCCACCGCTACTTCGTCCGGATCCACTTCCTCTTCTTTACCGTCCCGCACCACATTGGCATAATCCGGACGGATATCCATCAGCTCCGCGATGTTCTTCCGGGAGCGGTTAACCGCATAACTCTGGAACAGTTCCCCTACCTGGTAAAACAGCATGACCGCCACGGCTTCCGGATAATCCCCTACGAAAAAGGCTCCCACCGTGGCCAGCGCCATCAGGAAGTTTTCATCGAAAACCTGCCCATGACCGATGTTCGTTACTGCAAGCTTCACCACATCCCCGCCTATGATCACATAGGAAACCAGATAAGCGGCCAGAACCACAAACCAGGGAAGAGTCCCGATCAGATGTTCCATGATAACGGCCGCTGCCAAAAATGCGGTTCCAACCAAAATACGCTTCAGCATTCTTTTCATTTTCTTCGTCATCAGTCCTCATCCTCCTGTATATGATCCATACCCTGGCTTAAAATCGTTTTGATATGCCCGTCCGCAAGGGAATAGACCACGCTCTTCCCCTCCCTACGGCTCTTCACCAGATCCATCTTTTTCAGCATCCGCAGCTGATGGGAAATGGCGGACTGGGTCATATTCAGGATCCGCGCCAGATCGCAGACGCACATTTCGGAACACAACAGCACATACAGCATCTTGATCCTGGTCGTATCCCCGAATATCTTAAAAAATTCCGCCAGATCGTCCAGATCATCTTCTTCCGGCATCTGTGCCGCCACCCGCTCCACTACTTCTTCGTGGACATGGATAAATTCACACACCTCCGCATGCTCATGGTTTCTCTTCATATAGGGTAAATCCTCCATTCTTAAAAATCTGTACATTCGGTCAAATTTGAAACAATTATTATATCATATGATCATTTGTTCATATATTAATCCCATTATAACACGCTTTTTATGAAATGCAAGCTTTTTATTATGTTGCATTCTTCAATTAATTCTTTTAAATCGCGATAGGCTGAGTGCATGACAACCGTAAGATTTTCAAACTCTCATACCATAAATACACAGACCCGTCTGAACCGTTACTCCGTTGTAATAGTTCAGACAAATCTGTTATTTTCATCTCACTATGCGGCTGTATTCATGTCCAGCCGGTTAAAATAAAAGGACGGATGACGATGGATGCCCATCCCATATTCCTGCGGAACCGGATACTTTCCCTATAGATCTACCTCCTTGGCGCCAAAGAGAATGTCCCGCTTTCCCGGCACTGCTTTTTTCGTTCAGAAAAGGGCCGGAAAATGATAAACTCTCCTGGCCCTTCACTCGGATTCCTATGAATGTCTTTACAACTATTTCCTCTACATCAGCCCAATCCCTTTCAGGATGCTCCAGATATAGGGAGCGCCGAACATGCTCAGCTGCTTTGGACCTCTGATCGGTTCCCCGGAGCCCTCCGCTGTCCGGATCTTCTCATAGGCCCGCAGGATCGTGGCCTTTGTGATGGATTTTTCCTTCCGGTCGCAGAAAAGCTCGCCTCCCTTTACCGTGTACATAAACGGAAGTTTTTTGCTCGTGTAGAACTGTTGTCCCGCATGGAGCTCAATCGCCTTCCATAGCCGCTCCCCCAGCTCCTGTGTCCCATCATATGTCCTGACAGCTTCTACCGCAGCGCTGCGTTCCTCTGCCAACGTTTTTTCCATAAACAGTTTCCCCGTATTCTGTCGTAAACCGTCACGATGTTTCTTCTCCATTATAACTGCCAATGACCGGTTCGCCAACCCATACGGGGAAATTTTTACAACTTTTTTGTAGTACGAAAAAACTATGCTTTATACAAACAGCAGCTGCAGGAAATCATAAATACATTCTCTCCATACATTCCATTCGTGTGCACCCATATATTCCCTGCGCACGCATTGTACGCCGTATTCGTGGCAGAATTCATCGTCAGCCGCGAATCTGTCCCAGAATTCGTCCTTCCTACCCATTCCCCGGAAGAAAAGCTTCATCTGGCTGTTAAACGCAGGATTCTTCATGGTCTCCAAGTGGCTGTTGTCCGGCGCATCGCCGATCACATTATGCATGAAGCCGCTGAAAAGTCCGGCCCAGGCGAACAGCTCCGGGTGATTCCCCACCAATATGCTCGTCTGCATGGAGCCCATGGAAAGGCCGGCCATGGCGCGGTGTTCTCTATCTTTGATGACTCGATACTTCTTTTCAATGAAGGGAATAATATCCTCGGTTAGTTCCTTCGGGAATTTCTGATGAACCAGGCGCATTCCCCCTTCTTCCGCCTCTTCCAGAACCATGCCGTTTCCCATGACGATCAGCATAGGGACCGCCTTTTTCTCCGCCAGCAGATTGTCCATAATATGGTTTACCTTGCCCTGCCAGACCCAGCCTCTTTCGTTTTCTCCAAACCCGTGCTGCAGGTAGAGAACGGGGTATTCTTCCTGGGATTCCTCATAGCATGGCGGCACGTAGCAGATACAGGTTTCCGTCCGTCCAGTCACCGTGGAAAAGTAATATTCGTGGCGAATCGTACCATGAGGAACGTCCTTCATCATACAGAACTCCTCCATGGGGCCCACCTCAATATAGTTCACGGGTCTGCAGTGCCCGTATCCGATTGGGAGAAAGGGGCTGAGCGCCAAGCAGTTATCCACATAGAGATGGACATAATAAAAGCCGGGATCCAAGGGGAGTTCCACCGTCCAGATATCCTTTTCCGTTTCCAGGAAAGGATACATCGCATCTCCCACTTGGATCTGCAGATTCATCGCATTGGGATAGCGCAGTCTGATATAAGGCATCCCTTCCGCATGGTACATCAATCCCTCCCTGGAAGAAGCAGGCGCCAGGCGGCTCTCTATGTCCACCATTGCAGGCGAGCTGAACGCACAGGACTGTTCCAGCACCGACGGATTATCCAGCCATTCCTTGCCCGCATCCATCTGCTCCCTCAGTTCTACCGTCAGACCCTCCGTCACAGCCTCCGCGTCCTTCAGCGTCTTGAGTACGCCGTCCAGATAACTTCCCAGTCTCTTGCGGCTTTTGGCGAGCCCTTCCACAATAATATGTATTCTTCCGGCCGCCAGGGTGAGAAAGTTATAAATATCGTCCATTTCTTCGCCCTGGGAACTAGGAATCTGCAGTTTTGTCTGCAGATACTGGTGCATTTCTTCGCGGGATTGGATTCCTGAAAAATTAAGTCTAATCATGTTTTCGTTTCCTTTCTTATATACTTTTATCTATTTTTGCCAATGGCCTTCCGTAATTTTCCCTTAATTCTCTGCAATGCGTTGTCTGTACTTTTCCCGTCTTTTCCCAGTACCCTTGCTATCTGAGTATATCTCATTCCCGTTATATAAAGATCCAGAACCTGCTTTTCAAAAGCGCTCAATTCTTTTTCTATCACTTGCTCAAGATCCGCAACGTTTTCCTGGTCAATGATCATTTCCTCCGGGCTCTTCGCTCCCTCGGAGGGCAGGGCATTCATCAGCTCTGTCTCCTCCGATTCGTCGGTTTCCACTCCGCCGCTGTAAAGGGAAATATAGGTATTCAGAGGCATGTGTTTTTTTCGTGAAGAGGCCTGCACCGCTTTATACATCTGCCTGGATACGCACAGCTCCGCGAAGGTGGCAAAACTGGCATCCCTTCCGCTATCGTAGTCGCGTACCGCTTTGAACAGGCCGACCATCCCCTCCTGAATCAGGTCATCCACATCGCCGCCCAGCAGGAACATAGATTTGGCTTTTGCTCTGACCATCCTTTTATATTTATCACAGATATAGTCCGTGATGTCCCCCTCCCCCTCACGGAGCCGGAGAATCAATTCTTCATCACTGCTGTCACTGTAGGAACCTTTCATCATGCTCCCATCTGCGCGCTTTAGCGCGCACTCAACTCAGGGAGGTTGGAAGCGTCTTTCTTCCAACCTTGCTCCCATCTGCCCGCTTTAGCGCGCATTCAACTCAGGGAGGTTGGAAGCGTCTTTCTTCCAATCTTGCTCCCATCCGACCGCTTAATCGGACACTCAACTCAGGAGGATTGAAAATTTTAATTTTCAATCCTCACTCCCCGTTATCCATAACCCGCCCTTGAAGCGTGCCTTTTCTCCAGCAGGCGGATGATCTCCGCCGCCACATGCTCACCCAGAATGCGATATCCCTCCACATTGGGATGGACGCTGTCCGGCATCAGGTGGAGGGCGTTGTCCTTGTCGTGACCGTCCAGAATATTGGAATTATACAGATCGATTACTTCCATACCATGTTCTGCCGCCAATTGACCGATGACCTGCGCATATTTTTCCTGGGAAATCAGATAAGGATGGTCCTTTTTCAGGTAATCGTGCAGGCCGTTGGGAAGCGGGGTTAAAAAGATCACCTCCGCATGCGGATAATCCGCCGCGAGTCCGTCCATCAGCTCGTCCAGATCTCCCCAAAAGGTACGACTTTTCCGTTCTGTAGACGTGCCGAATTCCACCATGCTGGCACAGAAACCATCATTCGTCCCGCCCATGACCAGAATGAGATCCGTATCCTGCGGGATCTCCTGATATCTGTCTACGAAGGCGTCCGCCCAATATCTGCCGATGGAAGAACCTCCGATCCCCAGGTTGTATACTTCCCGTGCCCCCAGGGCCTTTTCCAGAGCAGCCGGATAGGATAATTCTTTGTAATTTTCCAGCCTTTCCAGATTGGAAGCTTCCGTGATGCTGTCCCCCAGGCAGGCAATTTTTATATTGGAAAAATCAATGCAGTTTCCGGATATCGTCGCCCGATCCTGGGTATTTGCAAGCAAGGTTTCCTTATGGGAACTACGCGCCTTCTGGCGTTGGGCCAGGGTCATGACCGCATTTTCAGACAACGCCCGTCCCGCTGTGTTTCCGGAAACTCCATTGCCGGATACCGTGTTTTCAGAAACATTGTTTCCTGAGAGCAGATTTCCCGATACGCTATCTTCACATGACAGATTTCCCGACACCGTGTTTCCCGATATTGTATCTGCAGACATCTCGTTTCCCGATACCAGATTTTCCGATACGGCGCTTTCCGATGTTGTATTTCCGGATATCACGCTTCCCGACGCCAGATTTCCCGATACCGCGTTTCCCGACGTTGTATCTGCGGATACCGCGTTTCCTGACGCCTGATTTTCCGATCCAGCATTTCCCGATGTTGTATCTGCAGATATCTCGTTTCCTGACGCCAGTTTTCCCGATTCAGAGTTTCCTGATGTTGTATCTGCGGATATCTCGTTTCCTAAGGCCTGATTTCCGGATGTCTGGTTTTCAGACACCGTATTTTGAGATACGCCGCTTTCGGAGAGATTCTTTTCGGATATCCTGTTTTCCAAACTATCGTTTTCAGAAATACTGGCTCCCAAAAGGCGTTTTTCCGATATATCATTTTCTGATATGCTATTTTCAGATATCCCATTCCCTGAAACATTGTTTCCGGATACTGGACTGCCAGAGCCGTCATTTCCTGATACGGTCCTGTCCTTCCTTCGCAGCAGGGTTTCAGCCGGAATCCGGTTTTCGGATATTACATCCTCCGATATTCCTTTTCCCGTTATCCCATTTTCGCTCACTTCCCCCTCTGTCATCCAGTTTCCCGCCGCCACGGCTTCCGCGGATACTTCCTCCGCCGCATCGCTGCCGTCTTCCCGGCCGTCGCTTTCCGCGCTCTTAACTTGTATCCCCTCTATCTCCCCCCCTTCTTCATCTGATCCGGTTTCCCGGACAACCTCCTGTGTGCTTTCCGCCTCCGCTTCCTGCTTCGTCGCCCCAAAAAGATGGATCGAAGCCAATGAGATCAGAAAAACCAGAAGAAGGCTGCCGAATATGACCGCCAAAAAACCTCTTTTTCTCATTTCCCAAGCCTCTGTCTTACGATTTCATATGCCAGTACGCCGGCCGCGACGGATGCGTTCAGGGAATCGATATCCCCTTTCATGGGAATAGATGCCACAAAATCACAATTTTCCCGGACAAGCCGCCCCACGCCTTCTCCTTCGCTGCCGATCACCATTCCCATGGCGCCGGTCAAATCCAGATCATACATCCGCGTCCCAGCCATATCCGCGCAAACAAACCACATTCCCTTTTTCTTCAATTCATCCATGGTTTTCACAAGGTTGGTCACACGAGCCACCGGCGTATAATTCAAAGCGCCAGCCGAGGTACGGGCCACTGCTGCCGTTAATCCCACCGCCCGGTCTTTGGGGATGATCACCCCATGCACACCGGCCAGATTGGCCGTGCGGATGATAGCGCCCAAATTATGGGGATCTTCTATATTATCCAAGAGGATCAAAAAGGGCGGCTCCCCTTTCTTCTCAGCCAAGGACAACATATCCTCCACCTGCGCATATGCATATGCGGCCGCAAACGCTATCACTCCTTGGTGCTTTCCCGTCTCGGACATTTGATCTAGACGCTCCCTTGATACATATTTAATGGGAACATCCCGCTTCCTCGCTTCCCTCTTTATTGTACCCACCGGGCCGTCCTGGCATCCGTCCAAAACATACAGCCTGTCCACCGCTTTTCCGGAACGCATTGCTTCCAGTACCGCATTGCGCCCTTCTATTCTCATTTCCTGATTTTCCATTCTCATACCCATCCGCGCGTTTTGACGCGCATACAAATCAGAGAGATTGAAACATAGTTTCAATCTTATATCCCTGTATATCCTAAGCAGCGCTTACGATACTGTCACAAAATAGAGCGTTTGGAATTTAACATCCAAACTTGTTCCCTCCTACGTGCTTTAGCAAGCATTCAAATCCCGCTGTATCCCGGCTGCTGCCGACCAGGCTGTCATCCTATAGGGTCGTCCAAATTTTCGCAGGAAAGTTTCACCAATTCCAGCAGACGATCCATCCGGCCGGATAGATACAGATACCCATAGAGGGCCTCCAGCCCCGTGGCTTTTCGATAATCCGCCACGGAAGCGTTCTTCGCCGTGCTGTGCGGCCGGGCGTTTCTTCCCCGCCGATAGACGGCTTTCTCCTCCTCCGTCAATTCCTCCTGTAGATCCATTATCATCCTTGCCTGGGTCTGGGCCTTCACCAGGCCGCTCTTCTCCCTATGGAGCCGTTCAGGAGGCGCATTATAACGTTCCACCAGCACAGTGCGGATGATCAGGTCATAAATACAATCTCCCACAAAGGCAAGGGTCAAGGGAGAGTAGGTCTTTAGATTGGTCTCCCCCAATGCAAACTTCCTCCTGATCAGTTCCTCCAGTCCTAGGCTCTCTTCCATTTCACACCCTCCCGGGTATCTTCCAGAAGGATTCCGCGGGCAGCTAATTCCTCCCGAATCTCATCCGCCCGGCCGAAATTCCTGGCTTTCCTCGCAGCCTGCCTTTCCTCTATCAGCGCTTCAATCTCATCGTCCAGCAGTCCTTCCTTTTTCTCCACCGCCAGCCCGCACACGTCTGAAAGCTCCTTGATCCGGTCGATCAGCTCGGACAGATATGCCGCGCTGCTATCCGCTCCAGTATTGGTATTGGCAAACTTCACAAGCTCAAAGATCGCTGCGATCGCATCCGCCGTGTTGAAATCATCTTCCATGGCTTCCTCGAATTTCATCGTGAATTCCTTCGCTTCCTCCAAAAGCCTCTCCTCTTCTGCACGAAGCTGCGCATTCTCCGCTTTTTCCAGGAGGAAATTCAGATTGGATACCGCTGTGACGATCCTCTCCAGGCCATTTGCAGCCGCTTCCATCAATTCCGCGCTGAAATTCAGAGGGCTTCTGTAATGGGCGGACAACATGAAGAAACGCACCACTTGAGGTTCATATTTCTCGAGGATGTCCCGCACGGTAAAAAAGTTCCCGGCAGACTTACTCATCTTCTTATTATTGATATTTAAAAAAGCATTATGCATCCAGTACCTTGCGAATGTTTTTCCGTTTGCCGCTTCCGACTGGGCAATTTCGTTCTCATGATGAGGGAAGATCAGATCCTCACCGCCCGCGTGGATGTCGATCTCTTCACCCAGATATTTCCGGCTCATCACAGAGCATTCGATATGCCAGCCCGGACGCCCGTCACACCAGGAGGATTCCCAATAGGGTTCTCCCTCTTTCTTCGGTTTCCAAAGCACAAAATCGAGAGGATCTTCCTTCTGATCTTCTCCGGAAACCAACAGGGAGCGCTTCCCTCCCTCCAGGTCATCCAGGTTTTTATGGGAGAGCTTTCCATATTCCCGAAAACTTCTCACACGGAAATATACCGTGCCGTCCTGTGCCACATAGGCATGCCCTTTTTGAATCAGGGTTTCTATCATTTCCAGCATGCCGCCAATCTCCTGTGTCGCCTGGGGATGGGTGGTGGCAGGGCGGACGTGTAGCGCCTCCATATCCTTTTTGCATTCCGCAATATACCGTTCAGAGATCTCTGCGCTCTCCACGCCTTCTTCCACCGCTTTTTTAATAATCTTATCGTCCACATCGGTGAAATTGCTCACATAGTTCACCTTATAGTTCTTATATTCAAAATAGCGGCGCACCGTGTCAAATACGATCATGGGCCGGGCATTCCCGATATGGATCAGATTGTAGACCGTAGGCCCGCACACGTACATCCGCACTTCTCCCGGCGTAATGGGCTTGAACTCTTCTTTTGTTTTGCTCAGCGTATTATAGATTTTCATTCTGAAATTTTCCTTTCCCTTCGTCCTTCTTTTGCTCCGCTTGCTTCCGGCCTGCTTCTTCGGACGGCTCTTCTTCCTGCTTTCTAAGGTAACGCACTTCCGCCTCCAGGTCAAGTATTCTGTTGATCAATTCGCTGTTGGCCCGCTGCAGGGCGCAGATATCCTCCTTTACTGGATCTGGCAGATTTACCTGATCCATGGTATGACGGGGTATCGGCTGATCCCTCCGCTTTACCACCCGGCCGGGTACGCCGACCACCGTGGAATTGGGCGGCACCTCGTTCAATACCACGCTCCCAGCCCCGATTTTGGAATTTTCCCCAATGGTAAACGATCCCAGCACCTTTGCGCCCGCGCTGATCATCACATTATCTCCTACTGTGGGATGCCGTTTTCCATGCTCTTTTCCGGTCCCACCCAGAGTAACCCCCTGATAGAGGGTCACGTTGTCGCCGATGACCGTCGTTTCCCCGATAATCACACCGTTCCCATGGTCAATGAAAAATCCGGTTCCAATCTGCGCGCCCGGATGGATCTCGATTCCGGTTTTTCTCACTCCCCGCTGGGAAATCAATCTGGCCAGAAAATAATGGCCCGACAGATACAGCCTGTGCGCGAGGCGGTAGTGGAGCATCACCTTAAAACTGGGATAAAGGAACACCTCCCATGACGAATGAATGGCAGGATCCCGCTCCCGGATCACCCTGATTTCTTCTTTCATTTTGCTGATGATACCCATTTTGCTCCCCTCTGCGCGCTTAAGCGCGCATACACACCAGGGTGATTGAAACGAAGTTTCAAACTTCCCTCCACCTGCTCAGCCGGCCCGCGACATACATGAAAGCTGGTTGCTTCACGCTTCGCGCTCTCGCAACCAGCGCTGGTATGCGCAATCCGGGCTAACTCCCTTCTTGCTTATACCGGCTTGACTGGCCGATGTCTGAACAGATAGACAAGCAAGCTTGCGCATCTGCTCAGCCGCCGGCCAGGGCTTTCATAGTAAAAGGGCTTCGCCGTCTCTCGGATTACAGAGACGGCGAAGCCGTGGTCCCACTCTGATTCAGGCGTCATCCGGCCCCTTCCACAGGCGATCCTTCCCCTGCTTCCGGCGGCACACCGTGGCCCCTGCACTCGTGACGCGTAACGTGCGCAACCCGTATCCGGCTAGTCAGCGCCTTGGACAACAGCCTTAGAAAAGCTTTCTTACCCCAAAGCATGGTCTCACTAATTCTGTCCCTTTCACCGGATCGGCTCCCGGATGCATCTTCGGACGGCTTCGCAAAGGACACTTTCAGCCAATGGCGCCCCTTCTCTGACACGAATTCCCTTTCCTACTCTCTTCCGTTCTCTGCCTTTTCATTCTATAACTATAAGATATGCGCTCCATACGCCTTTGTCAACCTTCAGGCTTTATGAAAAAGCCGGCAGCCGGCCCGCCTGGGCCACTGCTATGTACGTCTTTCCAGTGTTTAACTGGATTTCATTTCCCGCATCGTCAAAATAGCGTGTAGGGCCATAATCCGCTGTCTTTTGCCAGGTGATATGGATGCATTTTCCTTTGGTAAAATAATATCCGTCCTGCGTCGTATCGTAATTGACAAATGCCAGATATCCCTTGGCATCCAGCGGCATCCACTGCGAATTCTGTACGATCACATTGGCAAATGCCAGCTGCTGTCCGCTCAGGGCGTCCACATGTCTGCTTCCGTGAAGGGTTTTGTAATACAGCCCGTCCGCAGGGTTATAGGTAAAGCCTGTCTTCGTATAAGGGAAAATATTGGCCAGGCTGATGGACGAAGCGCTCTGGGCTGCAGGGCCATACTGATCCAGGGTATTCACACCGGGTGAAAAATTAAAATGCTTCGGGCTGTAGAATTCCGGGCGGATCGTTAAGGAGTATCCCAGCTGATTGCAAGAATTGATAATACCATTGGCGCTGATGTAGGCGTTATGGGGCGCCTTTCTATCAGAGCTGCGGAAGAAAGCCCCTGCGCCAGGCGCATCTCCTCCGGTTCCGTATTCGGAAGTCCCGGAAAGGTTGTTAATATCCGGCATGGTGATACGGTCAGCCATATACCACACGCCGCCGAAATGGACCAGAATTGGATCCCATTCTGTGGCAATAGGGATATAGTAAGCGCGGCAGCTTCTGACATTCCCGATCCGGGAAAGCCCCTGCCAGTCGTCGATCACCGCCAGCTGACGGGAAATGTTGCCTTCCTCCATGACCTCGTAGAGCACCTTCGCGTTGCCGATTCCATAGGAAGGCTGCGCCGTCTTGTCCGTGGGCATCATGATCGCAATAGGACGCGTGCCCGCCTGCTGTGCGGTGACGGGCTCATTGGTGTAGACGCTCCTCACATATCCGGCCGGAAGCTCTTCCGCCCGAATCGTCTGCGCCGGCATAGCCAGCGCCGTGAATGCGGCAGCCGCCAAGGTAAACAGCGCCGTAAACAATTGCTTCCTTTGTGTTTTCATCCTTCCTCCAATCCTGCCGCCACCGGCGGCATCGTTTTCCAAGCCCTCCCAGCGCACGGGAGCAGTTCCAAAACAGACAGCCGGCCTTTAGTGAAGCAGCCGGGAAATATCATTAAACATCACAAGCACCATGGCAATCATCAGGACCACAAAACCCGCCAGATGCACCATTCCTTCCTTTTCCGGTGGGATTGGTTTACCCCGTACGGCCTCCAGAATCAAAAAGACCAGGCGTCCTCCGTCCAACGCTGGAAGCGGCAGAAGATTCATCACGCCCAGGTTGACGCTGAGCAGAAGCGCAATGTTAATCATATTGAGAAGCACAATCCAGATTCCATAGGGCTGCGCCTGCTCCTTCACCTCATCGATCACCTGAACCATGCCGATGGGCCCGGTGATATCATCCTTCCCTGCCTTCCCGGAAAACAGCATTCCCAGGCTCTTGACCGTGGCCTTGAGCCAATAACGCACCTCATAATAGCTGTATTTAAAAATTCCCGCATTCCTGCAGTCCACGCTCTCCCCATATCCCTGAAAACCCAGAAGGAAACGTCCCTCCTCCTCATCATACTTGGGAACCAGCGTGGCCGTATACGTTTCCCCTTCCCGAACGTACTCCACTTCCATGGTCTCGCCGGGGTTGGCAAAGGTATTCAGCCAGATTTCACGGGACAGGTAGATCCGCTCTCCGTTCATCCGCGTGATCAGATCTCCGCCCTGCATACCCGCCTCCTGGGCAGGATAGCCGTCTATCACATCCAGGAGCACCGGCCTGTCGCTTCCTGTATATCCAACCACGATCATGGCCAGTACAAAGGCCAGGAGAAAGTTGAAAAAGGGCCCTGCAAATACCGTGGAAATCCTGGCCCACACGCTCGCATTGGGAAAAGCCCCCTCGGAGGGCGCGCCGTTTCCATTCTCCAAGCCGTCTTCCCCTTCAAACATACAGGCCCCGCCAATGGGAAGCAGCCGCAGGGAATATTCCGTCCCGCCGCGCTTGAAATGAAGCAGCTTGGGGCCCATGCCCACGGAAAACTCCACCACCGTAATACCATTCGCCTTGGCCAGCAAGAAATGTCCCAGCTCATGCCCAACGACGATCACTCCGAATATCAGGATAAATAACACAATAGTCAATTGCTCTTCGTTCTCCTTTTCCTTTACAGATTACAACTCAGCCCTTTTGGGCAAGCGAGCGTTCCACGAAAGCATACGTCTCCGCCTCAGCCTGCAGGATCTGATCCACATCCGGATTTTCCCTATTTTTATGATGCCCCATACAGGCCTCGATCAATTCCGCAATCTGCAAAAATCCGATTTTCCCCTCTAAGAACAGGGCCACCGAGCGCTCATTCGCCGCGTTAAACACCGTGGGCATGCTTCCTCCCTCCAATGCCGCCCGCATTCCCAGCTCCAGCCCTCGGAAGGTTTCCCTGTCCGGGCGTTCAAAGGTCAGGCTGCCCAATTCAAAAAAGTCCACCCGTTTCCCGTCCATGGGCCTTCTGTCAGGATAAAACAGGGCATACTGGATGGGAAGCTTCATATCCGGCGCTCCCAACTGGGCGATCACCGCCCCGTCCACATATTCCACCATAGAATGGATGATGCTCTGAGGGTGAACCAACACCTCGATCTGGTCCAGACCCACATCAAAAAGCCATCTTGCCTCCATTACCTCCAGAGCCTTATTTACCAGAGTGGCGGAATCCACCGTAATCTTACGGCCCATGGACCAATTGGGATGCTTCAGGGCATCCGCCGCAGTCATGGAAGCCAACTCCTGCCTGGTCTTTCCCCGGAACGGCCCGCCGGAGGCCGTAAGCCAAATCCTGGATACCTGGGAACGATTTTCCCCGTTCAAGGACTGAAAAATGGCGCTGTGTTCGCTGTCCACCGGCAGAATGGAAACCCCATGCCTGGCCGCCAGCGGCATGATCAGATGTCCTGCCGTCACCAATGTCTCTTTATTCGCCAGAGCAATCGTCTTACCGCTTTCAATTGCCGCGATGGTTGGGCGGATCCCGATCATCCCCACTATCGCTGTTACCAACACCTCATACCCATCCGCCGCAGCCAGCTCCAGCAGCCCGCCCATACCGCTAAGCACCCGCACAGGCAGATCCTTTATCCGGCTCCTCAAGTCACAAGCTGCAGATTCCTCCCACATTACCGCTGTTTTCGGAAGGAATTCTCTGATCTGCTTCTCCATCAGCGCTGTATTAGAACCCGCGGCCAGGCCTTCCACCTTAAGATCCGGATTGTCCCTTACGATCTCCAACGTCTGGGTTCCAATGGAACCTGTGGAACCCAGGATGGCTATTTTCTTCATGTTTGGCTCCCGTCTGCGCGTCCCTGCCGCGCCTAAATCAGGGTGATTGAAAGACCTTCTTCCAATCTTGTTCCTATGCGTACAAAGCGCGCACTCGAATCAGGAAATTGAAAATACTATATTTCAATCTTGTTCCCATATGCGTGCAAAGCACGCAGCTTGCTTCAAGAGATTGAAAATACTATATTTCAATCTTGTTCCCATATGCGTGCAAAGCACGCAGCTTGCTTCAAGAGATTGAAAATACTATATTTCAATCTTGTTCCCGTATGCGTGCAAAGCACGCAGCTTGCTTCAGGAGATTGAACATATCTATTTTCAATCTTGTTCCCATATGCCCGCTTTAGCGGGCCTTGTACCTTTCTATCTATTCAAACCGAATCAACAAGGTGGCCAGATAATAAATGATAGGAGCCGTGAACAGCACGCTGTCAAACCGGTCCATAATTCCTCCATGGCCCGGAATCAGTTTTCCGTAATCCTTGATCCCATGATTCCTCTTGATTCCGGAGGCCGCCAGATCCCCGATCTGGGAGATCACTGCACCCGCACCGCAGATCAGGGCCGTGACCCATATGATGTTGGGATCCGGATAAACCTTCTCCAGAAAAATCCAGCCAAAAAGAGCCCCTACCAGAGCCGCCCCCGCCACGCCCCCCACGGCGCCCTCGACGGATTTCTTGGGGCTGAGAATGGGCGCCAGCTTATGCCTCCCAAAAGCCATTCCTGTTAGATAGGCACAGGTATCGCAAATCCAGGAACTGATGAAAATGAGCCAGACCAGATAGATTCCTCCAGGGAGGCTTCTGGTTAAATAAATGAAGGAAAACAGCACCGTCGCATAAAAGAAACTACAGAAAGCCGCCATCACCGCTTCCGCCCGATGGGAAGGAAAGGACAACACATACACTGCCATCATTCCCAGAAATACCGCAGCCAGCGCGCCCATCCAGTAAACGGGCGCATCGGCCAGGCACACCGCCGCATAATACAGCAGGATTCCTGCATAGCCCACTATTGTTAGCCCATTGTGCGTTTTCTTTTTTCCCGCGTCATTCGTTTCAGGCTTTCCTTCTTCCGCCTTTCTCCCATCCCCGCCGAAATGCGCCACGCCGCAGGCCAAGGCCAGTTCACGAAATGCGATCAAGGACAGAAACAGAAGCCCCACGGCCAGCACACTGCCTCCCGTCAACAAAAGAAACAGTGCCGCAGCCACCAACACCACACTGCTCATCAATCTCGTCATAAACATAAGCCAGACCCTCTCATCCCTTGATGCCGCCGTATTTTCGCTCCCTGTTATTATATGCCTCAACGGCTTTTTCCAATTCTTCTTTTGAGAAATCCGGCCATGCCACCTGCGTAAAATAGAACTCCGTATAAGCCAGCTGCCAGAGCAGGAAATTGGAAATCCGCTGCTCATTGCAGGTGCGGATCAACAGATCCGGTTCCGGTATTCCTGCAGTATCCAGCGCCATGGCAACGGCCTCTTCCGTAATCTGCGAGGGAGAAAGCGTCCCTTCCTCCACCTGGTATGCCAGCTTTCTTACTGCACGTACGATTTCATCCCTTCCGCCGTAGTTCAACGCGATCTGAAAATGCAGCCCGGTATTTTCCCTAGTGGATTTCTCCAGCTGATCAATGCGATTCCTGATATCCGCATCCAACCCGGTTTTATCCCCAATCACCCGGACGCACATGTTATTTTTGGCCGCCGTTTTCAGACAGGTTTTCATATAATTGCGTAGAAGTCCCATCAGGGCATCCACTTCTTCCTGTGGCCGGCTCCAGTTTTCCGTCGAAAATGCGTATACCGTCAGGTACTGAATCCCCATTCGATGGGCTTCCTCACAGATCTTCTCCACGGTTTTTGCCCCCTGGACATGTCCATAGTTCCTTGGCATCCCCTTGGCCCTGGCCCAGCGTCCGTTCCCATCCAAAATGATTGCAACATGTTTTGGTATTTCCATATTTACACCCATCTGCCCGCTTTAGCGGGCATACAAATCAGGGAGATTGAAAATTTTAAATTTCAATCTTATACCCCTGCATATCGCAGGCTATGACTGCGATACTGCCACCAATAAAGAGTTTGAAACGTAGTTTCAAACTTACAACCCTGCATATCGCAGGCAGCATTTACAATACTGCCACTATATAGAGAGTTTCAAACAAAGTTCCAAACCTGATCCCATCTGCACGCCTTGGTACGCATACAAATCAGGAAGATTGAACCTACCACGTTCCAGCCTTCCTCTCATTCTGTCGCCACAGGCGGCTTCCACTTAGAAGGACTGTAGTGCGCAAACGACAACAAAAGGACAGGCCACCCCACCGCCTGCCCTCTTATGTTCCTGCATCCCTATCTGTTATACCGTAAGGATTTCCTTCGATTTATCGTCCACCAGCTTGTCCACTTCCTTCACATACTTATCGGTAAGTTTCTGAAGCTGCTCTTCCAGCTCTTTCACCTCGTCCTCTGACGCATCCGTCTTGCCCAATTTCTTTAAGTAATCGTTTCCGTCCCTGCGGATATTGCGGACGGCCACCTTCGCCTCTTCCCCTTTTTTCTTGACCTCCTTGACCAGGGATTTCCTGCGTTCCTCCGTCACTTCAGGAAACACCAAACGAATCACATTTCCGTCGTTGGAGGGCGTAATCCCCAGCTCGGACGCCATAATCGCCTTCTCGATCTCTTTAATCAGGGATTTTTCCCAGGGCGCGATCTGGAGCATCCTGGGTTCAGGCACTGTCACATTTCCCACCTGTTGAATCGGGGTGGGCGTCCCGTAATAATTCACCTTGATCCGATCCAACACATGGGGATTGGCCCGTCCTGCCCGAATGGTGACGAAATCCGCCACCAGGTGTTCACAGGTTTTCTTCATCTTCGTTTCAAACTGCTCCAGCTTTTCATTCATGATGATTTCCTCATTTCTGCGCTGCCGGGTTGTAGGAAGCCGCCGTGGCTTAAAGGTTTGCGGCGGCAGCGCAGACACAAACCCGCTTTCCTTTGTTCATACGGTCACTTTCGTACCGTTAAATTTCCCTTTTACCGTATTAACGATGCTGTTTTCCTCATTCAGGCCGAATACCCACATAGGCATTTTGTTGTCTCTGGCCAGAATAGAGGCCGTCATATCCACCACTTGCAGATTTTTGGCGATCACCTCGTCTATGGTGACTTCCTCATATTTTCTTGCGTTCGGATTGGTTCTTGGATCATCGTCGTATACGCCGTCCACCGCCTTAGCCAAAAGGATCACTTCCGCCTCCACTTCCACCGCCCGCAACACCACGCCGGTATCCGTGGAAAAATAGGGGTGGCCTGTCCCGCCTGCAAAGAAGACGACCGTTCCCTTTTCAAAGCATTCGTTAGCCCGGTCCTTAGAAAACAGCTCGGTAAATGAGCCGCATAGAAACGGCGTGAATACTGCCGTTCCCAATCCTATGCTGCGGCAGATCTCGGATACATAGATACAGTTCATTACCGTGGCCAACATTCCAATCTGATCCGCTTTGGTGCGATCCATATTCTCACTGGTTCTTCCACGCCAGAAGTTGCCGCCTCCGATTACGACGCCTACTTGGATGCCGTCCGATACCAGCTGTTTCATCTGAAGCGCCACACGGCGTACGGTCTCTTCGTCAAATCCCTGCTTTTTCTCTCCGGCCAGCGCTTCTCCGCTTAGTTTCAATAAAATCCTGCGCATTTCTGCTCCCATCTGCCCGCTTTAGCGGGCACTCAAATCAGAGGAATCCCTTCTGCGTGCAGGGCACGGGATCTCGCTCCATCCATGAAAGCCGGTTACTCCAGCGATCGCCGTCGGCAGACGCCAAAGAGCGGACGCCCTTTGGCGTCTGCCGGCTTGCCCGTCCGATATCCGGGCATTGACGCATGCAAGCATGTACCAATGCCCGGCTACCGGATAGGGCCTGCATTAATAAATTATAACATCCCTCCCCCTCCGGATGCAATCTATTTTTTCCAGGTCCCGGGAAGGAAAAGGATGAGCATGGGAAAGACTTCCAGACGGCCTGCAAGCATGTCAAACATGAGGACGTATTTGGAAAGGGGCGAAAAAAAGGCGAAATTTCCTGCCGGGCCTACCAGGGAAAGCCCTGGGCCGATGTTGTTCAGGGCGGATATTGCGGCCGTGACACTTGTGGTAAAATCATTGTTGTCCAGGCTCAATAAAAGCACGGATATTACTAAGATCATCAGGTAGGAAAGGAGGAAAATATTGGCGGCCCGAATCACCGTATTTTCCACTTTTTTTCCATCCATCATCACCGTTTTTACACTTCTGGGATGAATCAGGAATGCCAGTTCTCTTTTTATGGTTTTCAGGTACATTAAAATACGCGATATCTTGATGCCGCCGCCGGTGCTTCCCGCACATGCCCCGGCAAACATCAGCATCACCAGGAGCATTCGGGAGAATTCAGGCCATTGGTCAAAATCCATGGTGGCAAACCCGGTTGTGGTCATCACGGTGGCCACCTGGAATGCCGCATGACGCAGGCTGTCCGAAAGCTTTCCCACCTGGGGCAGAATATTGAACATGATCAGGATGGAAGAGACCACGAAGATACCCAGGTAAGCCCGCACCTCCTCTATCCGGAATGCATCCCTCCCTTTCTTTACCAAAAGGAGATAGTAAAAACTGAAATTCACGCCGAAAAGCATCATAAATATCGTAACTACGACCTGAAGATAGGGGCTGTAGCCGGCCATACTGTCGGAACGGATTCCAAAGCCGCCTGTTCCCGCCGTACCAAAAGCAGTGCAGAGCGAATCGAAAAGGGGCATTCTGCCAAGCAGAAGCAGCACCAATTCCAGCACGGTTAAGGCGATATAGATTCCGTACAGATAGAATGCAGTCTCTCGCACACGGGGCACCAGCCTGCTGACCGTGGGACCCGGGCTTTCCGCCCGCATCAGGTTCATGGTCTGTCCGCTGGTCACAGGAATGATCTGCAGGACGAAAACCAGTACTCCCATTCCCCCAATCCAATGGGAAAAACTGCGCCACATCAATGCGCTGCGGGAGAGATCTTCCACCCTAGAAAGGATGCTGGCCCCAGTGGTGGTAAATCCGGAAATGATCTCAAATAGGGCGTCCGTATAGGACGGTATTTCCCGGGTAATCCAAAAGGGCAGCGCACCGATCAGGCTCATCACCACCCATCCCAGCGCTACGGCAGTATATCCTTCCCTTGCAAAAAACCGGGAATGCCTTCCCTGTTTCTTTCCTGACAGGAGACGGCCGATTCCAAAACAGACCACCGCACATCCCAAATAAACATGCCAGGTATCCTCCCGATACCAAAATGCCACCACTAAGGGAAGCAGGAAAAAAATCCCCTCCACCCGCATGATCCACCCCAGCACATAACCGATACTTTTGTAACTCATTGCATTCTGTCCTCGATTCCTCCGGTCCTGATATTACGCCAGGATATCATCTATCTCATCCAGCCCTTTATGGGTCGTTACCACAATAACCGTATCACCGGCCCGGATGCAGTCCTGGCCGGAAGGAAGGATCGCCTTTCCCTTCCTGACGATGTTGCACAGCAGAAGGTTATCCTTCAGCCTTAACTGGGCCAGAGGGGTATCGAGCACCTTCGCATCTCTTTTTACGGAGAACTCCAATGCCTCTACCCTGTTATCGATGAGACGGTACAGGGTTTCCACGGCGCTTCCCATGGAATTCTGCATACCGCGCACATACTGAAGAATACGCTCCGCGGTCAGGTTCTTGGGACTGATGACGCTTCCCATGTCAAAATTATCCATGATCCCGCCATACCGGACTTTATTAATCTTGGTAATCACTTTTGCATGGGAAACCTTTCCCACATAGCAGGAGAGCATGATGTTCTCTTCATCAAGGCCGGTCAAGGATACGAAAGCGTCCGCCTCCTCTATCCCCTCTTCCTGTAGGACGTCCGTCACCGCAGCATCCCCATAGATGACCATGGCTTTGGGCAGAAGCTCGCTGAGCTCCTCACACCTGGAGCGGCTGCGCTCGATGATGGTCACCTGGATTTTGGTTTCCAACAGTCTGCGGGCCAGATAGTAAGCCAGGGTGCCCCCTCCGGCAATAATCACGTTCTTGATCATCCTGCTCTTGATTCCGATTCCCGAGAACAGTTCCTTCATCCGGGCGGGCGGGACGATCACAGAAATATAATCCCCTTCATACAGTTCGGTATTCCCTCCCGGTATGATCACCTCATGATCCGCCGTCCTCTCAATCACACAGATCAACATGTTCCCGCCGAAACGCCTGCTGACCTCATATACCTTTTTATCCGCCCAGGCAGACCCTTCTGGAATCCGGAAACGAACCAAATCCACCTTTCCCTTAGCAAAACTGTCCACCTCCATGGCGGATGGGATACGGATCAGCCTGGCAATGTCGGAAGCTGCCGTCAATTCCGGGTTCACAGCAAGGGACAGTCCCAGTTCTTCTTTAATAAAACTGATCTCTTCATAATAGCCGGGATCGCGCACCCTTGCAATCGTCTGACAGTGGCCTGCTTTTCTGGCGATCAGACAGCATAACAGGTTCACCTCATCCTTGCCGGTCATGGCGATCAGCAAGTCGGCATCCTTGATCCCCGCCTCCTCCTGCACCCGATAGCTGGTGGCGTTCCCTTGAATGCACATGACGTCCAGGATATCTCCCAGCCTCATTTTTTCTTCATTCGTATCAATAATCGTGAGTTCATGCCCTTCTTCATTCAATTGTTCGGCCAGGGCATAACCTACCTTACCACAGCCCGCTATAATAATTTTCATCCGTAATCCTTACTTTCCATTCCTAAAGCCTTCAGATAATACTGGTACAATCTTTCGCTCGTCTCATTATCGAAGTGCAGGCCGTCCGTCAAGGTATATCCCGTTTCTTCAAGCCAGGAATAGCTGTCGATCCAACCGATTTCCGGATCCAGACCCGCCTGCACTTTATCATTAAAACGTTCTACGTCTTTAACCGTGACATAACGCCCGTCCCTTACGGGGTTGACGGAAGCATAATACACCTGCGCTCCCTGCTCCCTCCATTCCTCAGCCTTCTTATTTACTAATTCAATATATGCGTCCGCATCCCATGTGTCATTTACGCCTAGATTCAGAAGCACCTTTGTCTTACTTCCCACCGCCTCATCGATCTGGGAAACGGCCGTCCGGGTAAGCCATACATAGCCCTGCGACACTTTTGCGATCCATACATGGGGGTTCTCCTCCGCCGCATCCCGCATCTGTACGAATCGGGAATCCCCCACAAAAATAACCTTGTTAAAATCAGTGGACGCCTCCGCTTCCTCCTGATTTTCGTCTTCCGCTCTCGGAAACTCCCCTACCTCCCGGATAACCTCTGACTCCGGGAAACTTCCTTCTTTCCAGAAATCCAGCGGTTCCGAAAATTTTCCTTCTTCCTGAAAGGCCTCCGGTTCCCCTCTCTCTTTTGCAGAAACATCTGTCCCCAGAAGTCCGTCCCCTTTTCCAGGGATTTCCTCTTCCGAAGTCCCCAAGCCTTCCGCGGCAGTCTCGTCCACCGGCGCAGCCGGTTTTATAGCACTCGTCAGTAATCCTATCGTGTCCTCTTCTGTGAACGTTGCGGACGTCTGTGTTTCCCCCGCCCGCACGGATAAGGACAGCGGAGCCAGCATGCTCACCAGAAAGAGGGTAAACATGGCCTTGGGTCCGTAGCCCTGCCTTTTCTTATCCATTCCAGAATCCTTTCCGCAATAATAGGGTTGCCTGTCTCAGGCACCCCTATTATACGTTCTGTTTCCCAAAAAGGCAATCCCTTCCTTCTCTCAAGTGTGAAAAACTGATGGAGGATGGGGGCGCTGAGGACGCGGAGGACGCCGGGGAGGTTCCTTCCTCCCGGCGTCCTGCGCGATCCGCCTCAGCCCATTTTAGTCTTCCGTCCGGATAAACACCTGCATCTCCCCTTCGCCCCGGTTTGCCCAGGTATAGTAAGGGATCCAGTCCACCGTCGTCTCTTCATACTCCGGTTTACGGTATTCCCGGTATAGCGCCCCTGGCTCCTGCGGCTTTCTGCGGGATGCCTTCGTCCTTACACCGATCACCGTTATCCCTCCAATTTCCCGCGTCTGCTCCACCGGATCGGGTTCTTTGGCCAGGCGATAGAGATGGAGATCTTTTCCGTTGTCCGCTTCTTCCATACAGTACACAATGGGGCCTCTGGAAACCGCAGCTTTGCCGATATCCTCCCGGACTCTGTCGTCCGCAGCCAGGAATCGAATCTCCATGGGGAATTCCAGTTCCAGCCTGTCTCCATCCTTCCAGATCCGTTTTATATACAGGTAGCCGTCCTTTACCTGCTCTCCTTCCATGGGACCGGGCTGTCCGTCCAGCGTATAGGAAGTACACCAACCCGGGATACGCAGGGCGATGGTAAACTCCGTCTCCTGCTGTGCTCTTACTTCCAAGGATACCTTCCCGTTCCAGGGGAACTGCGAAGTGATCCGGATATCCACATGCTTGCCGTTCCATTCCTGCTCCAACACGCTTCCCATGTACAGATGAACGTACAGGGTATCCTTCGATTCCGTAAAGGCATAGGAAGCGATAGAACTGACCGTCCGCGCCAGATTGGGCGGGCAGCAGGCGCAGCCGAACCATTTCTGTCGCACCGGTTTCACATGCTGCTTTCTCTCATCCTTGACGCAGGCCTCAGGGACGCTCTCCAGAGGATTCACGTAGAAGAAGCTCTTTCCGTCCAACGCCATACCGCTCAAAATACCGTTATAAAGCGCCCTTTCCATCACGTCCGCATAGCGGCTGTCCGCCTTGATTTCCAGCATTCTTCTTGCAAAAAAAACAAGTCCAATGGATGCGCAGGTCTCCGCATAAGCGGTATCATTAGGCAGGTCATAGTCAAAGGAAAACGCTTCGCCCACATGGGTCGCCCCGATCCCTCCCGTTATGTACATCTTTTTCTCCGTGATACTTTTCCACAGGCGCTCACAAGCCTCCAAAAGGGACGCATCCTCTGTCAGGCGTGCCACATCCGCCATTCCGGCGTACAGATAGACCGCCCGGACGGCGTGCCCCACCGCTTCCTCCTGATCCCGCACCGGAAGATGGGCCTGGTTATAGGTATGCCTCAATTCCGCTTCTTTTCCCTTTTCCACACACTCCGGATGTTCCAGGTCATAGTAATAGGGGCGCACGCCTCTTTGGTCCACGAAATATTTTCCCAGGTTCAGGTACTTTTCCTCTCCCGTCACCTCATAGAGGCGTACCAAAGCCATTTCCGCGATCTCGTGGCCGGGATAGCCCTTCTTTTTCCCCTCTTCTGGCCCGATGTGAGAAGCGATATAATCCGCATAGCGCCTTGCCGCTCCCAAAAGCTTATCCTTTCCCGTGGCCTGATAGTAGGCCACCGCCGCCTCCGTCAGATGTCCGAAGCAGTAGAGCTCATGGTTGTCCCGAAGATTGGTGAAAATCTCATCCTGGTCGCTTATGATATAGTAGGTATCCAGATAGCCATTTTCCAACTGGGCCGCACATATCGTATCAATCGCTTCGTCCGCAGTCCGCTCCAGTTCAGGATCCGCCTGCTGGGCGAGGGAATACCCCACCGCTTCAATCCATTTGGAAAAATCGCTGTCCTGGAACAAACATCCGTAGAAACGATCCTCCATGGGTTTCCCTTCCTCCGGAAGGATTCGGAAATCCAGCGGCCACTTCACCGGCGCTTTGCCCTCTTTTTTCATGGCGTTTAACTTTGCCGCCGTTCTGAAATTACGCATGGCAAAGCTGGGTTCTGCATCCGGTATCCGATCGTTCAGCGCCTCCCACTGGTAGGGAATGACCTCCTTTCTCACCAGTTCCATCTCCTGTTTCCAGAATTCATCTGTGACCCGCACCCTTTTCAGGGATATGGGGCGGCTGTATGCCTGTTGATCCATCATTGACTCCTTTCTGCGCACTCTGGCGCAATCATAGACCATTAACCCATCATAAATGATACGATACCTCTTTGCGCCTGCCACTGCCGCAGCAGGCCGTCTGTGGGGATCCATCCTGGGCATACTCTCGCCCACCCAATAACGCAGCGATAGTAAACTCGCTAAGTGCCGCCATTTTGGGATAGACCCTTTTGGCCCCTGCTCCATCCCATTTCAGGACATTCTTACGATTGTTCTGCCATTCTAATGGGCTCTTTGCAGGGTTCCTGCAAGGCATCCGCCTCCTCATAGATTTTCCTCACCCGCTCCGCATAGGTCGGATCGTCAGCCAGGCAGGCAAAACCTCCCACCTGGCTGAGCGTGCCGATCAGCGGCATACGGGCGAAAACAGTTCCTTCCAATTTCTTCTTTACGGCCTCCGCGATCCTATCCGCATAGATCACCTGGATATCCCTGCCGAAATAACTGCATACCTGCGCTGATACCCTGTCCGTGAGCCCTTTTTCATTATGTAACAGGGCGGTAAGCCTCTGCGCCTCCACGAGATGCGCCTCCCTCTCTTCTACGCCATCCGCCGAAAGCGCCGCGGCAATATTCGCTCCGATTCCTTCGCCTGCCGGAAGGCCAGCAAAAGCAGTCCCAAACCATTTGCCATACGGAGCATATCTGTTTTCATATAAAAAGACAAGCCGCATCAGCCGTTCCGCAATCCTGGCAGCTATGAGGCGGGAACCCAAATCATCCCCCACCATGCCGCACCGTTTCACGAAGGCCTGTTCCTCGGCGATCAGCGACCAATTTGACGCGATCAGATATAGCTTCACATCATCGGGATAAAACCGGATTTTTGCCCTCATTTCCTCTAACCCGATATCGTCCCGGAAAATTTTACCCGATGTCATTCCAAGGAGACGGTGTTCCGAAAACGCCAGCCAGTCCCTTTCCGTGAGACGTTCGAAATCAGCCCGCCCCAGATATTCTTTTGCAAAGCCTTCCAAGGTATGGATCTCAATCAGGCTGGAGACCTGTCCCTGCGTCCGAAACTCCGCATGGCGGACCCCATGATCCTTCGGGTCAGGCTTGGAGAAATGAACGCTGAATCCTCTATAGGTATATGGGAGCCGCTCAGAAAAAAGCGCCTCTATCTCCGGTTTGAAAGCCATATCCTCCCTGCGGAGGAACAGATAAAACCTAGGGCCCCACATATGGTCACGGGACACCGCGTCATCAAACCCGAGCACATCCGAACCGTACCCGATCAGCCCCGCCGCATAGGCCAGGCTTGGGAAGCGCTCGGCCAATAACGGTTCTGCCGTTTCATGAAAAAAACCTTCACACAGAGCAATCCCCTGTATCACTCCAGATGCAACGTCCACTCTTCCCCCTCCACCGTATACCGAAATTCCGACAAACCGTCTTCCTCAAACACACGCAGCAGTTCCAGGAAGTCATCCGCCAGATCATATTCTGCCAAGCGATCTCTATCCACCCACTCCATTTCTCCCTCTTCAGAGGAAACCAGCCTGCCGGAAAATTCCTTTGTTTTGTAGAGCAATACCACATAACGGCCCGCTTCTATGGGAAATTGCTTTACGCCGCACAGGACAGGATGGGAAATCACGAGTCCGGTCTCTTCCCACACTTCCCGTTTCACAGCCTCCACGAAAGACTCCCCAGGTTCCACATGTCCCCCGGGCAGGGCATAACCTTTCCACTTTCTTCCCCTTCCTTCCCTATTCTGCATGAGAATCCGTCCTTCCTCATAAAGCAGACACATCACCGTCAGCTCCACCCGCTCCGTCCTGTCCATATCCCGCGCCTCTTTTCCTTTGCTCGTACCCCTGCAATACTGTTGCTAATCAAGTGAAACCCATTTGCGTGCATAACACGCATACAAGTGAGAAGATTGAAACGAAATTTCAATCCTTTTCTTCCCCCATCGCAGCCTGTCCGCACACAAAGACCGTTGTGCTCCTCAATCCGGTTTCAGGTCAAAAAGCTTGGCTCCAATCCCATTTCCCAGAAGCATCACGCCCAGATAGCCCACGGTACGCAGATGAAAGGACGCAGCCAGATTGAAATAAAACATATTCGCGATAGAATGCTCGAAACCGGACAAAATAAAGATCATGACCGGAGCGATGACGAACAAGATATTTTTAGACTTATTAAAATTATCGATCGCCAGATACATCATAACGCCGCACAGAACCGATAGGAAAAAGACGTTCCAAACGGGACATTCCAGCTTCCGCGTCGCCAATTCCTCGCTGCTTACGGAAAGATGCGCCGCCTTAGCCAGAATGGCCGCGAGCAGGGTCCCTACATAATTCCCAGCGATCACAACAGCCATATCGACCAGTTCTGCGATCTTTCTCACGAATCCGATTTTTCCCGTATACAGATAAAAACCCTGGGTTACGATCGTAAGAAGGCCGAAAGAAAACAGCAGGGAACCGATGATTTTATTTTCCACGGATAAATAAATCATACCTCCAATACCGATCATGAAGCCGGCATAAACTGCCTTTATGAACATTTTTCCATGACTCATCTGTTTTATCTCCTTTGTACAATTAAAGTAATTATATTCTACATCCCTTCTCTGCGCAACTCTTCTTTTGCATGATTTCGTTCTTGATTTAAAACCGTTCCCGTCTCCCCCTGCCAGGACGCGCCCCCAGGAGAAGTGCGGCAGCCGTCCCATGTTCCCGACACAGTCCTGCCCCCAAAACGTCCCGGGAAAGGAAGGGCCGCTGTCCCCTGTTTTTGAACGCATTTCGCGCCATGGAGATGAGACCTGCTTCCCAGGAGGGACGCATCCCGACTGGGAAGCGCCCAGGGCTCATCGGAATGCCCGGCGCGATGGCGTTCAAAAACAGGGGACAGCGGTCCTTCCTTTCCCGGGACGTTTTGGGGGCAGGACTGTGTCGGGAACATGGGATGGCTGCCGCACTTCTCCTGGGGGCGCGTCCTGGCAGGGGGAGACGGGAACAAAAAACCCCGCAAAGCATCACATTTTATCCGCAATGCTTCACGGGGTTTTCTATTTTTTCATCTTAACCGCATATTCACGGCAAGCTTTCGATTACAGGGTATTTGCCTCTGCAACCACTTTGCGGACAGCTTCCAGAGCCTCGTCGGGCAGCTTATCATAGCCATCCTTCTTGGTAGCAAAGCCTTCCACCGCATTGACACGATCCTGCATACGGGCTTTCAGCTCGCTGACATAAGCAGAATCCTTCAGATCAGGCACAAAACCTTCCCAATCCATGATCTCGATATCGGAGAACGGTCCCCATGCCTTGAACTCAGCCTTGTTTTCCACGATGGCTTCCAGGATGCCCAGGGTATCGGCAGGTTTTACCTTCTTGCCCATGAAGTCACCCGTATTGATGATGTAGCAGTCCACATCCTTCTCTTCCACCAGCTTTTTAAACTTCTCGTAGTCGTTAGCCAGAGGATAGGTCCTGAAAGGATTTGCATAAGGAACGATACGAAGAGCATTCAAGTCGGTTCCAGCAGCAACACGCTCTGCAGTAGAGGTCTTGGTGGCCAGAGTAGCGCCCATAACGGATGCCAGGGCAGCGCCTTTCAGTTTTACAACCGGAGGAAGGGTAGGATCCTTCATGATCCAGAAGATGGCGTTAACCGGAGCATCGATCTTATCCACACGGTTAGGAGACCAGAGTTTGGACTTGATTGCACGGCCGTTGCCGTTCCTGATATCCTCGGTTACCAGCTGCAGCTTTCCGTCCTCATCCAGGGTTGCGGAGCAGTTCTGCGCAGTGAGCAGATACTGGTTGTCCGCGCAGCCTGTCGGATAGTCAGCGGTCTTATCAAAATAGGTGGGCTCCAGAGCGATGGATGCACAGGTATCCGTGTTGATAATGAACGCATCGTCGTGGAGAACCTTGATCTCATATTTGCCATTGTGCTTAGCATGGGTCAGAGTGGACTTGCCGGATCCGGACAGGCCGTATACGGAAGCAACGAACTTCCTTCCATCTGCCAGCAGATATTCCTTCTGTCCGCCGTGGCAGGAAGCATAGCCGTTTCTGTTGGCAATAGCCCATGCCATGGTCAGGGTGCCCTTCTTGTGCTCACCGAAGTATCTCATACCCAGGATAGCGGCGCAGTTCTCATTGGTGTCGAAGTAGCACAGGGTCAGTGGATCGCTCAGGCAGCTGTAATCAACGTCAGGACGGTTGCCAGGCACCCACTGGGGATCGGAGAAAATGTAAATGTCCGCTTCTTTTCCATCGCCCACAGCCTTGGAATTCTTGTACATCTCAACATACTTGTCGGACATGTACTGGAAATTCAGCATCCAGGAATACATGATATTCTCTTCGCCTTCGGGAAGAAGCAGATGGGCCTTTACCATGAATTCCGGATCCAGGCCGATGTAACAGGTAGCATGATACATGGTTTTCCAGCGGGTTTCATACACCGCATCCATAACTACCTTATCCAGCTTTACAGCATCCACGCCGGGCTCGCCTTTGATGCGGCGTGCAGCGGCATAACGTCCGGTAACGGCACCGTCATTGAACAGGAGAACCTTGGCATTCTTATCCAGACCAATTTCCTCAGCCCTATATACCGGCATGTCCGTGATAATGGTTCCGGGAGAATTCTTTGCCATCTCATAAGCTTCTTTCAGGGTATCAACCTTGATTACGTTGTTTCCGTAGAAAGCAGCTTCGATGATGGATCTTGTTTTGGAAAATCCGGGTTTTCCGGCTCCGATTTCTGAAATCGGATAATACGCTTTTGTTGACATTTCGCGTCCTCCTTTATTGATTGTATCCTTAACACTTCATTTACAGCCGACATTATTATCTCAGACCGTATTTAAAAAGTCAAGATTTTATCTTTGGCATTTTGGTATTTTAATGAAGAAATGTTTCAGTTCCACCCCTGCCAGGACATCGGCCGAAGGGGGAGCGTCCCAGAAGGAGCTGGGGAAGCCGTGCTATGTTCCAGCGCTCATTTGGCACCGGGCAGATCAGGCCAGCTTTCTTGGCAGAAAGACGCCAAGGGAAACTGGGGCGCGGGGCGGAAGATGCGCTCTTCCCCCGGCTGGCTTTCATGCCTGCCTTCGCGTCTGGATTTATTCTCTTTCTTCTAGGCCAAGGCTTCTCTCCGGCTTCCGATTTCAAGTAGATTTCCCTCGGGGTCAGCGACGTAAAAGTTACGGATGCCAAAGGGAAAGGTCTTGGGGCCTCCCATCGGGAAAGATACGTCGAACTTCGAGAGCCGCTCGTACGCCGCATCCACATCGGCAAAACAGGGCAGCCAAAGGGCGATCTCAAAGGTCTGATTGATGCCCTTAGGAGGGATATAGCTCTCCCCAAGCTCCTGCACAAAAGCTTTTCTGCTATACATGAATAGGGACAGTTCGCCTCCCGCAGTCTCAAACTCCGCGAAGTCTCCGCCGTCCCACTGCGTATGAAACCCCAATATATCCCTATAAAACCGAACCATACTGTCCATATCATCCGCTAACGGACACACTCCGATTCTTGCCTCTTTTCCCAACAATGTTATCCATCTCCTCCATAATGAATTAAGATAAAGCCACTCGAAAAATACGATTCCCCGGCCACGCCGCTTCGTCCATGCTTTTATAACTGAATTGAATACATGACTTCCATAGCGCCATGCGATTGATTTTTCTGTTTGGTCACAGAGAAACCATGTTTCTCATAAAAACCTCTCGCCCTCAGATTCTTTTCAAAAACCCACAATATAACCTCTGAATAACCGGCCTGCCTTATTTCATTCAAAATATGCCCCATCATCATGGAACCATACCCTTTATGCCATTTATCGCACAAACTGTGTATACAAATCAGCTCCGCAATATTTTCTTCCAATCCCTCCCTATTCCGGCTCCATCCTGCAATACAATGCGGCCTATCATCAACGAATTCAATGAATATACTGGCATTCTGGCAACGCAAAACTTCTCTATACATCTCTTCTGCTTTTTCCACATCCGTACACCGTTCCAACTCTTTTGCTGATAGGATTTCGTCGAATGCGGATTTCCAAGATTCCGTTTGGATATAGGCCAATACCTTCTCGTCGCCCGCTTTCGCCCTCCGCAACTTCACATTTCCCATGCCAATCGCTCCCACAACTTCCGATGCCATAAACTCTCTTGACCCCGTCCGTCAGCCGACCTCCCGGGTAGCGGCCTCTAACCATTCCATTTCTTCAGCCGTCATGAAAGGCGCCATCTTTTCACGTACCTGCGCATGATACCTATTGAGCATGGCAATCTGTCCCGGCTCCATATACGCAGTGTCAATAGCATCCAGATCTATCGGCACGAAGGTGAGCGTATCAAAATACATAAACTGCCCGTCGCCGTTCTTCGTCCCGTTTTTCGCCACCATCACATTCTCCGTACGGATCCCATAGCTGCCTTCGATATAGACGCCCGGCTCATTGGTCACATCCATCCCGGGCTCGATCACGGCTTCCCCGATCCCTTCCATATAGCGCCAGCGGATTCCCTGAGGCCCTTCATGTACGTTCAGAATATAACCGACTCCGTGACCGGTTCCGCATTTGTAATCCATATCCAGGTTCCACAGAGGCCCGCGCGCCAGAATGTCCAAGTTACGTCCCGTGCAGCCGTACAGGAATCTGGCGTTAGACAGCTGCAGCATACCGACGGCCACCGCGGTGAAATGCTTCTTCATCTCCTGCGAAACGGGGCCCAGGACAATGGTTCTGGTCACATCCGTGGTGCCGCCCAGATATTGTCCGCCGGAATCCACCAGCAGCATTCCCTCCGGCGCGAGCGTCTTGCAGCACTCCGGCGTGGCCTCATAGTGCATCATGGCCGCATTTTCCTGATAGCCGCTGATGGTGGGGAAGGACAGATCCAGGCAGCCTTCCGTATTCCTTCTCAGGTCGTCCAGGTACTGCGCAGCCGTCACTTCAGTGATCGGTATTTTTCCGATATTGCTCTTGAGCCAATAGATGAACTTGCACACCACGGCGCTGTCTTTGAGGTAGACCTTTTCCATGTTGGCCAGCTCCACCGGGTTCTTGACAGCCTTCATCAGTTCC
>CANSTU010000038.1 GCA_947650005.1 uncultured Lachnospiraceae bacterium | reverse complement strand
ACTCACATCAGGGAGGTTGAATACGTCCTTCTTCAACCTTGCTCCCGTCCGCCCGCAGGGAAATCTTAGGTTCCTAGCCCCGTTCCTTTAACGCTGTACTCTGCCGGAAGCATCCCCTCCAGCCAGTTTCAGCACTTCGTCCACAGTAACCAGATTGAAATCCCCCTCAATGCTGTGTTTTAAACAGCTTGCCGCCACAGCGAATTCGATCAGCCCTTCCGGCTCCATTCCGCGCAGACAGGCATAGATCAGGCCTGCGCCAAAGGAATCGCCGCCTCCCACCCGGTCCACGATGTGCATGGCATAATTTTTACTGAAATAATATTCTTGTCCGTCGTAAAGCAGGGCAGCCCAACCGTTATCGTTCGCGGAAAGGGAGGTGCGCAGCGTAATGGCAACCTTGCGAAACCCAAACTGATCCGCAAGCCCTTTCGCCACATCCTTGTACCCTTCCCGGTTGACCTGGCCGCTTTTTGCGTCCGTATCCGCCGCCCGGATGCCGAATACGTCCTGCGCGTCTTCTTCGTTGGCTATACATACATCCACATATTTACACAGTTCGCCCATAACCTGTCCGGCCTTTTGCACGCTCCAGAGTTTATTCCTATAGTTCAGGTCACAGCTTACGGTGATCCCTTTTTCCCTCGCCTTTTTGACCGCCTCCAGGCAGATTGCCGCCACGTTGTCGGAGAGCGCAGGGGTAATCCCCGTAAAATGGAACCAATCCGCTCCCTCCAAAATCCGATCCCAATCGAAATCTTCCCGTACGGCCTGGGAAATGGAAGAACCGGCCCGATCATAAATAACCTTGGAAGGCCTTTGGCTGGCTCCCTTCTCCAGATAATAAATGCCCACTCGTTCTCCTCCCCTTACGATATCCGAGGTGTCCACTCCGAATTTTCGCAGGGAATTGACAGCGGCTTGTCCGATTTCATGTCTTGGCAGCTTGGACACAAATTTGGAATCCAGGCCAAAGTTCGCCAGGGATACGGCCACATTCGCTTCACCGCCCCCATAAGAGGCATTGTACCGGTCTGCCTGTATAAACCGAAAATATCCCTCCGGCTCAAGACGCAGCATGATTTCCCCAAACGTCACTACTTTCATAAAAGTCTTTCCTTTCCTAATTACCATCTGACTTATCTTACCACAATTCCCGGGAGAATCCCATCATCATTTTGCAAAAACCACCTCGTCCTCTTTCTTATAGCCCATGGATTTATACAGAGCCTGTGCCGACAGGTTGTCCGCCCCTGTAAGCAATTTAAACTCCTCTACCCCATCCCTTTTGCGGCAGAGCCCTTCCGCAAAGGCGATCAGCCCTTTTCCGATCCCCTTCCTTCTGTGCTCTTTTCGGACGTAGAGTTCCGTAATCTCCGCATATGCATCAGCATAACAGACGGAGCGCATGATCCGGGCACAGCAAAAGCCCGCTCCGCGCCCTTCCCATTCGGCTAAACAAATGATTTCGTTCCCGTTTTCTTCCAAAGATTTCTTTACGGATGAAACGGTATTGCATCCCTTTCCATTAAATTCTTCGTTCATCTCCCACAGGATTTCTGCATCCTGCCCTGTGGCAAGGCGTATTGTTATTTTCTCTGTCAGCATTTCCCTTTTTCCTCTTTTCCATTCCAGCGTTTGTCTGTCGTATTCACCGATCCTTCGCTTCTGCCAGGCCGGTTTCTTTTCCCCGTTTTCAAAAACCGGTGCGGACCGGCATTTTTTAAGCGCCTTCTGCTTTGGAGCCTGCCGTTTTCGTCCGCAGCCCGGGAAAGGCCCTGGACGGGGCGACGCCATGGCCTCAGGTTGACCGCATTGGCCTAATCAGTCTCGTTCCCGCCGCCCTCTGCCGCCTCCTCCTTTCCGAAGTATTTATCCCGCCATCTTCTGCCGATCTGTTGGAGCTTCACCGCTGTTTCTGCCAATTCGTCATACTGTTTTTTGGCATGCTGAAGCTGCATTTCACAATTTTCCCGGCAGGCTGCAAGCTTTCCCTCGTACTCCGCCCTCAGATTCTCCACCTTTCCCTCGTATTCCCGCCTGCACTGCTCCAACCGGGCCTGTCGCTCCTCCCGGGCTTCGCCAAGCCTTGAGCGCGCCTCCGCCTGGATCTCTTCCTTCCTTTCGTCCCACATCTGCCTTTCCTGATCCCATGCCGCCCGCAGGCTGTTCATTCTCCTTCCGTGCTCCTCTTCCTCGATCAGGCGGTATTCCTCAAACTCGAGTTCCCGGATCCAGTTAAAAATCCGCACTCCTCCGCCCTTAGCCTCCGCATAGATCACCTTCACGAGCGTATCTGGGCGCAGAAAGGCAACCCGGGCAGGCAGTTCCCCTCCCGTACAGACCGTTCCCCGTCGGTTTTCCAAATAGGGCATGCACACATACAGCCCATAACCTTCCCCGTATCCAGTTTTCGCCTGGTAAAACAGATAGAGTTCCCCATCCCGCACCTGCAGCCTCAAGTCATGGAAACCGAATCCCGATTCCCCCTGTGTCAAAACGATCCTGGCAGGTCCTGCCCCCAGCGTATCCATCACGACCCTGTGCGCCAGATCTTCATATACATAGCACACCGTATCCCGGAAAATAACCGCTTCTAAATGCGCCAGATAATCTTTTTTCAGCTCCACCGGGAACATTCTCCTGCCAAACGGGAGCAGGCAGGAGAACAGAGAGTTCCCCTGTGCATACAGAGCTACCCGCTGCCCATCCGCCATTTCAAAAATCTGATATCCCATGCATTCTTCCTCTTAATTCCAACGTTTTACGCAGATAATTTCGCATCTGCGCCTCAGATCCGAGCCCTATATCCTAAATATATTGCTCCCTCCGAACAAAAAGAAGCGGGATGCATAAGATATACTAACAATTTGAAAGGAACATTCCACATGAGCACAAATAAATCCCCAAAGTGCAAATGCTGTTCCAAAAGATATGTAAGTTGTGCAATCGACCGAAAAGGCAAATGCCTGGATGTCTGTACCGATCCCCTCTGCGGCGATCCAGACTGCTTGACCGTCCTCACGCCCGTGGTCTATGACGAGCTGGGAATCAACCTATGCCGCAATATCCCCATGGAATCATCGGCATGCAACATAGACAGCATCTCCGTCCAGGTCGTGGATATTTGCTTTGTCCCCGCCAGGGAGACGAAATTGGAGGCCTGCTATCCGGCGGTCACCGCTGCCCCCATCAACGGAAGGCCCAACTGCTATCTGGTCACTCTAACCAACCTATCGGTTACCTTCTATGTCACCTTCTACGACTGCATGAAAAAGGTGATCGATACCCGACTCGTCACAGCCGTCTATCTGCCTGCAGACTGCGAATGCCCCGACTATGCGTATATGGACGAGGATACCAATCCTCCCTGTGTGGAGCTCGAGATCTACGCTCCCTATGGCGTGGCGCACCACGACGGGCCAGGGCTCCCCACAGTCATCCATGTGGTGGGCTTCGGATGCGGAAACACAGCCCTCAACCAAGGGCTGAACCTCATCGCCATCCCCAAGGTCCTGGGTTATTGCGCGGAGGACGAGACGGCCACCATCGGCCTGAGCATCTTGCTCAAATCCGTGTATTTCTCTCAGTACCGCCTTCCTCATAATGGAAAAGCCGTGGTTCCCAAAGCCTGCACCCGTCCCAACGACGATACCATCTGCCTTGATTTCGTCTGCGGAGACCTGCTGGATCTGGCCATCAAACCCCTGGAGCTGGGCCCTCCCAAATATGAAGAGAACCTCAAGGAAGAATGCGACGTTCCCTGCGCTCCCTGCTGCAGCATCTGCGAGCCACAGGAAAATCAGGGAGAATAAGCCGAGCTTTAAAGCTCTTTGGCTGCAATATGCGAAGAAGAACCCTCTCTATGCCGGAAAACCCCGACACAGTTTTGCACTCCTGCCAAGGCGCTTTCCGGCCCCTTTTGGCTCCTGTGTTATTTTGCTTCGGCGTCAGCCGCACGGCATATTCGTGTGTTTGCCCTGTCAGTTGCGCTCTTTGCCAAGGCGTTTCCAGCGCTGCGGGCGAAAACGGCAGGCTCTGGCCCTGATGGGAGTATGGCCGAAGTCTGCCGTTATTGCCCGCACCGCTGAAAGCGCATTCACGCGTTCTTCCTGGCGTAGCCAAGGCCCAATGCCGGCATATTGAATCCCTATAAGGGCAGCCTCAAATGAGTCCCAACATTTTGAGGACAAACAGCCAGCCCGTCAAGGTAAAAGCGCTCAGGAAAGTGGTCATCATCACAACGCTCGAGGTGAGGACTCCCTCGTGGCCCATATTCCGGGCCATCACATAGCAGCTCACGGTGGTGGCCGAACCCGCCATCACCAGGATTGCCACCAAGGCCTCCTCCCGAAATCCCAGACAAACAGCGATAGGAAGAAGAACCGCTGCAAATCCCACAAGCTTCAACATGCTGCATATCAACGCTGGCCGAACCATGGCAAAAGCCTTTTTTCCATCAAAAGCCGCTCCCATAGCCATCAGTCCCAGGGGCGTAGCAAGCGCAGCCACATTCCCTGCCGTCTTTTCCAGGATCACTGGCATGGGCAATCCTGCCACCGACCAGACGAGCCCGGCTACGATTCCCAAAAGAATCGGATTTGTCACAATCCCCCGGAAAGTTTTTCCCAACGTCTTTTGGTTCAGTTCACCTCCCGGTTTCATCAAAGATAAGACGATCACAGCCATCACATTGTACAGAGGCACCGTCCCTACGATCATCAGGGGCGCCATACCCGAATCCCCATAGATATTCCGTATAAAGGCGATTCCCAGAATGGCAGCGCTGCTGCGATAGGAAGCCTGTACGAACTCTCCCTGCAAAATCCGGCTGCGCAGCAACAGGGAAATCAGGACGGAAAACAAAATGCACCCTACCGTAGCAGCAAAGCAAAAGCCCACAAACCGTCCATTCCACGCCGTCCGAAAGTCTTCCACAGCCAGGTCGGAAAACAAAAGCGTAGGCAGCGCTGCCTGAAAAACGAACCGATTCGTCTTTTCCACATAATTCTCGTCAAAAAGCCCCGCCTGCCGTAACAAAAACCCAAGGACCATGAGCAGAAAAATCGGGACAGTAGCGTTCAGGCTGAAAATCAGATTTTCCATCTTTGCTCCCATCCGCCCGATTTAACGGGCTCTCATACACTTCTATTCCAAATGAAAAACCGGCTGCAAGTCAATGCTCACCGGGCTGTTGTCCGGATTGGTTTCCATAATATCCGCCATATAGTCCCACCACTTCCTGTTGATGGCAGTATCCGCCCCCTTGGCCCAGAGCGCCTCATCCTCTATCTCGATATAGCCAAACAGCGTATGTGTTTCCCGGTCAAGAAAGATCGTATAGTTCTTCCCTCCATGCGCATGGATCATTTCCTTCATCTCAGGCCAAAGCTGGTTATGCCGCCGTTCATATTCCTCTTCCTGCCCTTCATAAAGCGTCATCTTAAATCCTTTTCTCATTTGAAATCCCCATTCCTTTCCCTTTATACTCCAACTCCCATCTGCCTGCTAAAGCAGACACCCAATTCAGGCTCTATCCTCCTAAATTATATCTGTTTCCCACAGTTTCTTCAATGGGAAGATCACAGCCACCATGGAAACAGCATTTCAATCATTGCTGCACAGCCTCCTCCAGCCTTCCGCCCGGACAGGTGCGTCTTAGGGCAGAGCGCGGCAGCCTTCCCCTGTTCCCGCGCGCATTTCGCGCCATGGAGATGAGACCTGCTTCCCCGGAGAGCCTCTGCTCGAGGGGGAAGCGTCCAGGGCTCATCGGAATGTCCGGCGCGATGGCGCGCGGGAACAGGGGAAGGCTGCCGCGCTCTGCCCTAAGACGCACCTGTCCGGGCGGAAGGCTGGAGGAGGCTGTGCAGCAATGATTGAAATGCTGTTTCCATGGCGCACCCCCAACCAAACACCCCAGCAGAACTGCCAAACTTTCTCTTGTACTTTTCCGCAAAAACGGCTAAGATAAAAAAAGCGGATGGAACCTTCCATCCAAAAGCTTCTTTTCAGAAAAAGAATCAGAAAGGAATCGAAACCAATGAGCGAAAATTGTACGCACGACTGCGCAAGCTGCCAGGAATCCTGCCAGGATCGGACGCCCGGGAGCATGCTGCAAAATCCCCATGAACTTTCCAGCATAAAGAATGTGATCGCCGTAGTCAGCGGAAAGGGCGGCGTGGGTAAGTCCCTTGTCACTTCCCTGCTCGCCTCTTCCATGCAAAAGGCTGGCCGTCATGCCGCTATCCTGGATGCAGACATCACCGGCCCGTCCATTCCCAAGGCCTTCGGGCTCCATCAAAAGGCCTATGCCAATGAATATGGCCTTCTTCCTGTGAAAACCACAGGAGGAATTGACGTCATGTCCATCAATCTCCTTTTGGAAAACGATACCGAACCCGTCCTGTGGCGCGGCCCGGTCATCGCCGGCGCGGTGAGCCAGTTTTGGTCAGACGTAATCTGGGAAGATGTGGATTTCATGTTTGTCGATATGCCGCCCGGAACCGGAGACGTTCCCCTCACGGTATTCCAATCCATTCCGATCAAGGGCATTGTGGTCGTAACCTCTCCCCAGGAGCTCGTCTCCATGATCGTGGAAAAGGCTGTACGCATGGCGGAAATGATGAACGTTCCCGTGCTGGGCATCGTGGAGAATATGTCCTATTACGAATGCCCAGACTGCGGCAAAAAGCACAGTATCTTCGGCAACAGCCACATTGAGGAAGTTGCAGCCAGCCACGGTATCTCCCATGTGGCCAAACTTCCCATCGATTCTTCTATCGCTTCCTCCTGCGATAACGGCCAGATCGAGTCCGTGGATGCGCCTTGGCTCGCAGATCTGTGCAAAGCGCTGGAAAACGGTTGCACCAAATAATAGAACAATCCGTATCTTTTTCTGTCCGGGCTTTCTGCCCGGGCAGAAAAGGCAATACCCCGTCCGCCTCCTTCCCATACCACAGTTGACGGCAGCGTGTACTAATCTCAATATTCGTATGGAATTGCATTCCCTTGCCGTATCGGTGCCTAGGGATGATTTCCCGTCGTATAGCACCATGCCGCAATCTCCTCGATCAGCTCCAGCGGAAGCGGGACGCTGTGGGGAAACTGTATGGTTCCTTTGCTGGTCTTATATCCCTGCAAGCGTTCGGAAAATTCCATAACCGCTTCCGGCCCTGGGTACAATCCGATATGATTTTTAAATCCTGCGAAATGGATGATGTTATGCTTCTTCCAAAAAGTCGGCATTCCCCATGAAAGCCTCTCTTCTGCCTCCGGCAGGGCTTTACGGATTGCCTTCCTTACCGCCTCCAGTTTCTGCTGCACCCCATCTGGCTGCACGCAAATATATTCGTCCACTGTTTTCGGCGCTTCCTTACAGAAATGATCCTGATTTTGCCTCTTAAAAGTGCGGCCACACTTCGTACATATCCACATCTTTGCTCCTATTCTGCCACAGTCGGCCAAACAACGCTATTCCCGCTCCTTTATCGTTACCCGGACCCGATCCCCCGGCTGTTTTCCTATTTTCAGGCGGATATCCTTTTTCAGCCCGATAATATAGCAAACACTGCCGTCCGGATTCTTCACTCCCATATTCACGATACTTCCGTCATAGGGCTCATCGTCAAATGTGGCATGTACCTTCACTCTCCCTCGGCCGAATTCCGCCCGGATGTCGTATGGAAAAATCACATAAGCGCCACCCTTCCCCTGCGCTTCATAAACCAAGGATTCATATTCATAAATTTTCTGATTCATCGTTTACTCCATCCTTTTCTCCGTCACTTTTTGCGTTTCTCCCGAAACATTTCCCCGGAACAGCTCCTCCCTCACAAGTTTCATTTCCTCCAGAATGTGCCCCACGCTGCCCTCTCCTGCATAACGATTCATGTCAAAAAAATCTTCCTCCAGGGAAGACCAATACAATTCATTCTCCTCCCCAAATACCTTCACCTCTTTATTCAGTTTTCCCACATATACCTCGAGACAATACCCAAACAGATAATAGGTAAAATCAGAAAAATGGGTTAGGCTGATATCCTCTCTGGTGATGGACGTTTCTTCCCATAATTCCCTATATGCAGCATTCAGGCCGCTTTCGCCCTTTTCCACCTTGCCCCCGACAAAATTTGACAATCCCTTATAGGGATCCTTCCTACGCCTACACATTAAGATACGATCCGCTGCTTCGTTGAAAACCACTATCACATTATATTTTTTCATATTCCCCGCATTCTGCCGCCATGGGCTGCTTCTAAAATCCCTCTTACTGGTTGTGCCATTCCCATTATACCTCTTTATGCACAGAAACAAAAGGGGAAGGCGCAAGGTAACCAGGGCAAACGCAGGGATATCCCGCTATGGGGACAACGGTTTAAAAGCTGCTGATCTGGAGGAAACCAAGGCTTTCCCACGAAACTTAGAAATGGCATTGCTGCCTACATCCTCAGATTTCCTGTCCAAAAGACAGCGTTTGGCATATACCATCATTTTAATCCCCTTGCAGCAGTCGATTTATTTATTCTCAGAAACCCTTTTTAACCAAAAACTCTTCATTGGAAAGCAGTATCATGCCTTAATAAACAAAAACATCCCCGCCGAGCGAGGATGTTTTCATGATTTGAATTCGTATAAGGGGGGGGTGCTGGTGCAGCATAAGCTGCACCAAGTTTCGGTTGGTTTTGCCTCAACCTGAAAGTATCATAACCTTTTTTTATGAATATGTCAATATTATTTATAAATTTTTATTCTTTTTATAAAGACCTCATCATTGTTCCTGCCGCACCTGTGCCACACTCTCCATTTCCACCAACTCCGCGTTCACCTCTACACGAACCGGAACATCCTCCAGGGAACGGGACGCCAGATCCATCTTATTGCGCAGCAACATCATCAGAGCCCGCCCCAGAAGCCGCCTGGGCACGCGCATGGTGGTGAGGGTGGGTTCCAGCAAGGTACAAATACTTCTTCCCTCAAACCCGATTACAGATACATCCTCCGGAATCCGATAACCCGCCCTATTCAGCGCCCGGTAAACGGAAATCGCAAGCACATCGTTCTCCACTAATAGGGCAGTGGGCGGGGCCTGTTCCTTTTTCCAAAGCTTTTCTAAATATTTCTGCGCCCCTTCCCCGATTTTTCCCGTATCAATGAACTGATCCGGTTCCACGGCTAGTCCCATTTCCTCCATAGCGTATCGGAAGCAGCGGCCGCGTTCCGACAAAGAACCATAACTCCTTCCGGAACTCACATAACCGATCTTGCGGTGGCCCTTTCCGTATAAGTAGCGGATGGCAGCCTCCACTCCCTGCCTGTTATTCACGGTCACGGAACTTACCCGAAGGAGAGGGTCGCAACAGTCGATTACGATATAAGGAATCTCCGTCTCGTCCAGCTGTTTCTTCGTATCCTCATCCAGAGATTTCGCATATACGATCATGCCTGAATAATGCCTTGGGCTGAGGCATTCTCTTAGACGGCGCCCTTTCTCCCCATACATATGGACGATAGAAAAGCTGTATCCCTGAAATCTCGCCTCCCGCTCCGCTCCTTCTATGACTGTGGGAAAAAAGGAAGCCTCCGTCATTTCGTCGGGATATTCTGACAGGAGCACATAGCAGATAGCATTGGTTCCCTGGAAAGGGGTCTGTCCTCCCTCCGACAACGCCTCTCTGATCATATACCCATATCCCATCTCACGGATCCGCTCCAAAAGGGTATTCCTCAATTCATCACTGATTCCCGGCTTATGGTTGAGCACCAACGACACGGTGGCTGCGGACACTCCCAGAAGACCGGCAAGCTCTTTCGATTTGATTGCCACGATTCATCCCTTTCCGATACTGTGACTTACTTTCCAGTATTACAGCATACATTCAGACACCCTCTGCAATCGTTTTCTTCCGGATGCCTTTTAAAATTTATTTATAAATATTGTACCGTATTATTGAATATTTTCAAGTGGGTATCGAAAAACTATAGAATAAACTTTTAAAAGTTTTATTGTCCTCTGTCCGAATGATTGATGAAAAGATTTCCTTTACAAGAAGAAAAGCAATATGCCGCCCCAAACGGTAGAATACAAGATTCGGTTGAAAATGGAAACGGCCATTTCCAGCCGCGCATTTAGGCCCGATGAAACGGGCAGAAAGGGTACTATGAAAGAAAAAAGAGAGAATAAAGAAAAAATCCCGGCTTCCGTTTATGATCCTTATGGCCATCCGGAAGCCATCCGCATCGAAGAAGACGGAAGGACGTCTGATATGAATCCACATACCGTCATGTCAGGCGACGGATGTAATCCCCTTTCCCAGGATGAAGAATTAAGCCGGGCCCATGACCAAGACAGTTTACTTTTCCCCAGCTCCCTGCCGGGCATACCCGGCAGCTTTACTGGGACGGTCCCGCCCGCCTATTTCCCGGGGGCAGGAACCGATCCCTGGAACGTGATTTGATTCACGCCTAAAGGCGGCTCTCCTCCCTTAGATATAGTCGATCACGTCCCGGACGGAACGCACGCCCACCAAACGGATCCCTTCTACGCTCGGCATGTGTTCCAGGCAGACCTGGGGCAGAATACAGATACGGAATCCTAGCTTCTTCGCTTCCGCCACCCTGCCCTGGGCCTGATTCACGGAACGGATTTCACCGCTCAGACCCACTTCCCCAAAGGCGATTAGGCCTTCCTCAATTGGCCGGTTTTTAAAGCTGGAAATGATTGCCATCACAATTCCCAGGTCGATCGCCGGCTCTACGATCTTCATTCCGCCTGCGATATTTACATAAGCATCACAACCTGAAATCTGCAATCCCAGCCTTTTTTCCAATACGGCCATCAGCAGGCTCACCCGATTGAAATCCGTACCCGCCGCCTGCCGCTTGGGAAAACCGAAATTGCTGGCGCATACCAGAGCCTGAATTTCCACCAGGATCGGCCTCGTCCCTTCCATGGAACAGGAAACCACAGAGCCGCTGGCCCCCTCCGGTTTTCCGTCCAGCATGAATTCCGAAGGATTTTTCACCTCCTGCAGACCCTCCTGGCGCATCTCAAATACGCCGATCTCATCAGTGGAACCGAAACGGTTCTTCACCCCCCGAAGGATCCGATACGACGCATGCCGATCCCCTTCAAAGTACAGCACCGTGTCCACCATATGTTCCAATACTCTAGGCCCAGCCACGGTTCCCTCTTTTGTCACATGCCCCACTATGAGAATCGTAATATCATACCCCTTTGCCAGCCGCAGAAAAGCCCCTGTGGATTCCCGCACCTGGGATACGCTTCCCGGAGCCGCCGATACATCCTCCCGATACATGGTCTGAATGGAATCGATGATCACCACCTCGGGTTTTTCTTGTACCATGGTTTCCTCGATGTCCCCCAGCCTGGTTTCGCAAAGGAGCTTCAGGTCATCGGTGAATTCCCCAATGCGCTGGGCGCGCATCTTGATCTGCTGAAGGGATTCTTCCCCGGAAATGTAGAGCACCTTTTTTCCCTTTAAGGATAACAGTCTGCAGACCTGGAGCAACAGCGTGGATTTCCCGATTCCCGGATCGCCTCCCACAAGCACCAGAGAACCGGGCACCAGCCCGCCCCCCAATACCCGGTCCAGCTCCCCGATCCCGGTAAGGACGCGGCTGCGTTCTTCCATGGAAATCTGTGATAAACCCGCCGGTTTCTTTCTCGCGGCCATCCTGTCCTGAGCCGTTTCTCCTCGAACGCCCTTTTTTGCCGCCGGTTCCTCCACAAAACTGTTCCAGGTATGGCAGCCAGGGCACTGCCCCATCCATTTGGACGACTCGTATCCGCATTCCTGACAATAAAAAACGGTTCCCGATTTTGTCTTAGCCATCTTCTTAAAAAGAGGTGCGGACTTGCGGCCGCACCTCTCATCCTCCCATTGTTAAACGCTTCCTACTGCCTGCACACCTCAACCTTCACTTCGCCGGCTCCCGCCAGCTCCACGCTCAGGTTGAGCTTCCCGCCCAGGTTCGTGCGCATCGTGCCGGTATCTTCCCCGTTAATCCTAACCCGATATTCCGTGTCATCCTGAAGGCCAATGGTAAGCTGGGCATCCTCCTTCCCCTCCACCACAAAACTCACGCCATTCTCGCTTTCCGTAAAGCACAGCACGCTGGTTCCCGGTACGGATTCATAGGCGAACATCCCGTTTTTCTCCAGCTTTGTCATGGTTTGGTAGGTTTTCACCTTGTACAGGTCACCTTCGTGGGAGAAGTCTTCCACCTTCGCCTTCGCTGCCAGGGTGTGGTTGCCAAAGCTGATGCTGCCGTCTGCTTCACTGCGGATCAACTCTTCTACTGCTGCCATTTCTTTCGTCCTCCTTGTTTCCTTTTCTTACATAATATCCTTATGCCATACCATCACATAGGAAAGCCTGCGGGCTTCTATGCCATCTTCTCTGTCAGGTCGGCATTTTTTTGTCCAGGGTTTTCTTTCACCCGGAATGTGATCTTTCCTTCCTGACATCCCACTGACACCTGGTCGCCGGGATGTATTTTCCCGGCCAGGATTTCTTCCGCCAAAGGATCCTCTATCATACTCTGGATCGCCCGCTTCAGCGGACGAGCGCCCATTTTCAAATCTGAATGTTTCTCCACGAGAAATGTTTTCGCGGCCGAGGTAATCGTCAGGCCGATATCCAGCTGATTTTTGCATCGATCTGTCAAATCCTTGGAAAGCAGTGTGATGATCTGCTTCATATCCTCTTTGGTCAATGGATGGAATACCATGATCTCATCAATGCGGTTGATGAATTCCGGCTTAAACAGCCGTTTTACCTCTTCCATCACCCCTGCTTTCATCCGCTCGTAATCCTTTTTCTCATCCGGTGCGGAAATGAAACCCAAATTCCTGGGATCCACAATTCTCTGGGCTCCCGCATTGGAGGTCATGATGAGCACCGTGTTCTTAAAACTCACCCTGCGGCCCTTGGAATCCGTAATATGCCCGTCATCCAATACCTGAAGCAGAATGTTAAACACATCCGGATGCGCCTTCTCCACCTCGTCAAAGAGAACTACCGAATAAGGATTCCTGCGCACCTTCTCCGAAAGCTGGCCTCCGTCGTCAAAGCCCACATATCCAGGAGGGGAACCGATGAGTTTGGAAACGGAGTGCCCTTCCATATATTCCGACATGTCAATGCGGATCAGCGCATTTTCGCTTCCGAACATCGCCTCCGCCAGAGCCTTGCTCAGCTCCGTCTTTCCCACACCCGTAGGGCCCAGCAACAGGAAGGAACCGATGGGACGCCTTGGATCCTGCAGGCCCACTCTGCCCCTGCGCATGGCGCGGGCCACGGCGGCCACCGCCTCGTTCTGGCCCACCACCCTTTTGTGCAATATCTTTTCCAGTTTCAGAAGCCGTTCGCTTTCCTTCTCTTCCAGACGGCTCACCGGAATTCTGGTCCAAAGCGCCACCACACCCGCGACGTCATTCTCCGTAACCTCTTCCCTGCGTTCCGCACTCCGCCGCTTCAATCCTGCCTGCCTGCGCTGCAGCTTCTTCATCAGCTCATCCTGCTGACGCTTCCATTGCCCTGCCAGTTCAAACGCCTCCGTGCGGATCGCTTCTTCTATTTTTCTGTCAGTTTCCTTGATTTGATCGTTTAGCTTGCGAATCTCTTCCGGCGGCTCCATGGCTTTCAGCTTCATCACGGCAGAGGCCTCGTCGATTAAGTCAATCGCCTTATCCGGCAGCCTGCGGTCATTGATATACCGGCTGGACAGACGGACGGCCGCCTCCAGAGCTTCCGGCAGGATCGTCACCTGATGATGCTCCTCATACCGCGATACGACACCCTCCAAAATATGGATCGCCTCTTCCTCCGTGGGCTCTTCCACGGTCACGGGCTGAAACCGCCGCTCCAAAGCGGCATCCTTTTCCACATACTTTCGGTATTCCACCATGGTCGTGGCCCCGATCAGCTGAATTTCTCCCCGAGCTAAAGAAGGCTTGAGAATATTGGAAGCATCGATCGCTCCTTCCGCGCCGCCAGCTCCGATCAGCGTATGCAGCTCATCCAAGAACAACAGAATATTTCCGCTCTCCGTCACCTCACGGATCACCCGTTTGATCCGCTCCTCAAATTCTCCCCGATACTTGCTTCCCGCAATCATCCCGGACAGATCCAACGTCAGCACACGCTTATTCTTCACCGTATCCGGAACCTCACCGGCTACGATCCTCGAAGCCAGCCCTTCCACAATGGCAGTCTTCCCCACGCCGGGTTCTCCCACCAGGCAAGGATTGTTCTTCGTCCGCCGGCTGAGGATTTGGATCACCCGGCTGATCTCTTTTTCCCTTCCCACCACCGGATCCAGCTTTCCCTGCGCCGCAAGCGCCGTCATATCCCGGCTGTACTGATCCAACGTAGCTGTTTGGCTCTTCTTTTTCTGCTTTCTGGACATTTCCTCCTTAATCATGGAAGGATCCTGCCCCATCGTCCCCAACGTATCCACATATAATTTCTGGGGCTGCACCCCGCAGGTATTCAGCAGCCTGACGGCCACGTTTTCCCCTTCCCGCAGCAACGCCAAAAGGATGTGTTCCGTCCCTGTCAGGCGGGAATGAAATCTGGCCGCCTGCCTGTGGCTTTCCTCCAGCACGGCAGCCGCTCTTGGGGTATACCCGTCCCGCTCCTTCACGGGCACAGGGGAAACCGGGGCAATCAGATCCTGAATCATCTCCCGGATCTCCTCAGCCTTCGCTCCATCCTCCGTCAGGATCCTGGCTGCCACGCCGGTCCCTTCCTCCAGAAGCCCCAGAAGGATGTGTTCCGTCCCCACATAGTTCTGCTTCAGTTTCCGCGCACAACGTTCCGCAATCTGAAGCGCTGTGCGGGCTTTCTGCGTAAACTGCGACTGCATCATTCCAAGCCTCCATATTCCTCATAAATTTCATCAATAAGAGCATGCACTTCCTGACGGGAAATATTCTTACAGCTTGCTTTTGCCAGAAGCAGGAGCAGTTCTTCATGGATCTCCTCCATCGCTTTCATCTTTCCCTCATCCACGGAAATCACAGCACCTTTTCTTCGGTCCACCTTCACAAAGCCTTCCTGCTTCAATACAGTATATGCTTTATTCACCGTATGCATATTGATGCCGATTTCATCCGCCAGCTGGCGGACGCTGGGCAGTACATCCCCTTCCCGAAAACGGTTGGTGGCTATCCCAAGGACAATCTGATTTCTCAGCTGAATATACAAGGCCTCATCACTGCTGAAGTCAATCTCCAATATCATGTCCACGATCCATCGCGCTTCCTTTCTGCCGTAAAACCCTATTGTTATATTCATATTATAACAGCAGCCACATTCTGTCAACCGGTTTTATCGTTCAAAAGGAGGATGCCGCAGGTCAGCCAGGTTAGCGGAAACCAGCCACGAACCAGGAAGGGCCTACCCTTGCGGCGGGCGATTTGGTAGGCCCTTCTGTTTTGAAAAATTTCTGAGGCTTTTTAAAGTCTCTAAAGAGGATAATCCCCTGCTTCATCCCATATGGGGCGTCGTCCGACGAGCAAAGCGAGGAGTTTAGCCCCGGACAGGATGTCCGAAGCAGGGGACCATCCTCTTTAGAGACTGCCCAAAGTCTCAGCTTTTTTTCAAAACAGAGGGCCTGCCGATCGCCCGCCGCAAGGATAGGCCCTCCCTGGCTCATGGCGTCCTCCCTCGCCCCCGTGCAGCCTGCCGAAGGCATCCCTTACTTCAGGTCAAGGAATTCAAAATCCATTTCATCATCTTCGTCCACATTCAGAAAGTTACGGGGCCTGCTGCCTCCCCTTCCTCTCGCCTGTCCGGCTCTTCCCCGGGGCGGCTCTTTAAAAGAAGATTTTCTGGAATAACGATCGTCTTCCTCCTCTTCTTCCTCGTCATCATATCTTTCGTCGTCGTCCTCTTCCTCATCTTCCTCGTCTTCGTAACGGCTTCTGTCGTTTCTTCTGGAATTGTTTCTCAAGGAACCGTACCGTTTCACGGGAGCGGAATATACTTCGTCGTCGTCCTCTTCCTCATCATCGTCGTCATCGTAACCGCCATCATAATCGTCATCGTCGTCGTCATCCCCAAAGTCTTCATAGGAATTTCTGAGCTTGAAAATCATGATGGTCAACACTACCACCAGAAGGCCGATAATCACTGCCAAAACGATGATAATGGTACGCAGGTTTTTGGTCTGTCCTTCCATCACATCGATGTTGTTTTCATTGGTCTGAGCAGCGCCCAGCAGTTCGGAGATCTTATATCTGTTTCCGTTGATGTTATCATTGAGGAACCAGTCGTTCACACCCGTCCCGTCGTCTGAATAGCTCACATCGTATTCATTCGCAGAGGATGCACCTGGATCCGTCGAGGGCGTTTCAGGGGCTGGTTCCGGCTCCGGTTCAACAGGGGCCGGTTCCGGCTGTGCCGTGGCCGTCACCTCCACCAGGTCGGAGCGGATATAACCATCCACCTGTTTTCCTTCATTTTGACCGGAAACCTGATACCAGACCATGCCGTCGCTGCCTGTGGTTTCTCCCACCACGGCAATCACCACGTCCTTTTTCAGGGCTCCCACCTGGGCGGAATCCTTGGAGGCCTCTGCACGCACCTTCACCCCGTTCTGCTCCTTGATACGGATCTCGGCCACCGTGGATGTGGCGATTTCTCCGGAATTCTCATCGATAATGGCCTGTACTTCCTCCCCTTCCGTGTTTTCGCCATCCGCAGGAGCAGACTGTTCCCCGCCTCCTCCTTCCAATGCGCTGCCCTGGCTTCCCAGGCTGTTCGCCGCATACCCTGTAAGCGCCGCCTGGGGCAGTCCTGCGGCAAGCAGCATGGCCAGCATGGCTGCCGCAATACGGATCGTATTTTTCTTCGTTCCCGTTCTCATTCTGTTCATTCTCTTTAACCCCTTTACCGTCCGTGGTTTAAGCCTCATCAATGGCTTTTCCTATATCTGTACGCATATATTTATTTGCAAAGCTCACCCATCCTGCAGCTTCGTATGCCTTCGCCCTTGCCGTTTTCAAATCCTCACCCGTGGCGGTGATACCCAGCACCCGGCCGCCGTTTGTGACTACCCTTCCGGCAGCGTCAAAACCGGTTCCCGCATGGAAACAGTAGTACCCTTCGGCACCCGTAAACCGGTCCAGGCCTTCGATCACATGGCCCTTCTCGTATTTTACCGGATATCCTTCCGACGCCAGCACCACGCAGACCGCCGCGTTGTCTTCAAACTCCAGCTCCACTTCATCCAGCCTGCCGTCAATGCATGCCTCCATTACTTCGACGATATCATTTTTCATCCGGGGAAGTACCACCTGAGCCTCCGGATCCCCAAACCTGGCATTGTATTCCAACACCTTTGGGCCCTTTTCCGTAAGCATCAGCCCGAAAAAGATGATCCCGCAAAAGGGCCTCCCTTCCTCTGCCATGGCGTCCACCGTGGGCTGATAAATGTATTTCCGGCAGAATGCATCCACCTCCTGCGTATAGAAAGGAGACGGGGAAAAAGTTCCCATGCCGCCCGTGTTCAGGCCCTGATCTTTGTCACAGGCGCGTTTGTGATCCTGTGCGGACGTCATGATCCGGATGGACTTTCCGTCCACAAAGGAAAGTACGGATACCTCGCGACCCGTCATGTATTCTTCGATCACCATGCGGTTTCCTGCCGCGCCGAACTGCTTGTCCAGCATGATGCTCTTCACGCCTGCCAGGGCTTCTTCCTTTGTCCGGCAGATCAGCACACCCTTTCCCAAAGCAAGGCCGTCCGCCTTTAACACGATGGGAAAATCGGCTTGCTCCAAATAAGCCGCCGCCTCGTCCGCATCCGAAAACGTCTCATAGGCTGCGGTGGGAATGTTGTATTTTTTCATCAGATCCTTGGAGAAAGCCTTGCTTCCCTCCAGAACGGCCGCATTTTTCCTGGGTCCAAAGGCGCGCAGCCCCGCTGCCTCCAGCACGTCCACAAGCCCGGCCGCCAACGGGTCATCCGGCCCCACGATAACCAGATCCACCCCCTCATCCTTCGCAAAGGAGGCGATTTTCTCAAATTCATCCACCTTTATATCCACGCACTCCGCCAGGCTCGCTATACCCGCGTTTCCAGGCGCGCAGTAGATTTTATCCGCTTTCGGGCTCTTCGCCACCGCAGCCGCGATAGCATGTTCCCGGCCGCCGCTTCCCACAATCAGAATTTTCATTTGTCCTCTCATCCTTATACCTATCCGCGTGCAAAGCACGCGCTCAAATCAGGGAGATTGAAACGAAGTTTCAAACTTATCCCCTGCATACACGATTAAAAGCGCTCTTTCCTCGCAATCCGGTCAATGGCCTGGGGAAGGATAACCCACTCCGCTTCCTCCATCACGCGCCGCTGCAGCGTCTTCGGCGTATCGTCCTCATGCACCTTTACGCTCTTCTGTAAAAGGATGGGGCCTGTGTCCGTCCCCTCGTCCACAAAGTGTACCGTGGCTCCAGTCACCTTTACGCCCCTTTTCAGGGCCGCTTCATGCACCTTCAGCCCATAGTACCCCACCCCGCAGAAGGAAGGGATCAAGGAGGGATGGATGTTAATGATACGATTCGGATAAGCCCGGATCATTTCCGGCGGAATCGTGACCAGGAAACCTGCAAGTACGATCAGATCCGGCGCATATTCATTCACCCGCTCCAGAAGGGCCCTATGAAAAGACGCCCTGTCTTCATAATCTCTGGGGGAAATGCAGGCGGCATCGATACCGTTTAGCTTAGCCCGTTCCAATGCAAAAGCGCCCGCATTGTTGCTGATTACGCCCACAATCTGTGTATCCGCGATCCTCCCGTCCGCAATCCCGTCGATAATGGCCTGCAGGTTGGTTCCACCGCCCGATACGCACACCACGATCCTCAGCATAACTCCACTCCCTTTTCCCCGGCTTGCGTCCTGCCGATCACATAGGCGGTCTCCCCCGCAGCACGGATGGCCTCCATGGCCTTCTGAGCCTGGGAAGGATCCACCGCCAGCACCATGCCGATTCCCATATTATAGGTGTTATACATCATCTGTTCTTCAATCTGTCCCTTTGCGGCAAGCAGCCTGAAAATGGCGGGCACCTCATAACTGTCCTTCTCCACCACCGCGCGCACACCCTCCGGGAGCATCCTGGGGATGTTCTCATAGAATCCGCCTCCGGTGATATGGCTGCACGCCTTAACATCAACGCCCGCTTCCCGGACGCTGCGCAGCGCCTTCACGTAGATTTTGGTGGGAGCCAACAGCGCTTCCCCCAGGGTGCTTCCCAACTCGTCGTACCACGTATCCAGAGACTCCCTGGTCATCTCGAACACTTTTCTCACCAGGGAAAATCCGTTGCTGTGCACGCCGGAGCTGGCTATCCCGATCAGCGTATCCCCAGGCTTTAGATCTGCGCCGGAGATCAGCTTCTTCTCATCCACAATTCCCACGGCGAATCCCGCCAAATCGTATTCCTCCTCCGGATAAAACCCAGGCATCTCCGCAGTTTCCCCGCCGATCAGAGCCGCTCCTGCCTGCTTGCATCCTTCGGTCACTCCCTTAACGATGGAAGCGATTTTCTCCGGATAATTCTTCCCACAGGCGATATAATCCAGGAAAAACAGGGGTTCGCCTCCCGCACAAGCGATGTCGTTCACGCACATGGCCACGCAGTCTATTCCCACTGTGTCGTGCCTGTCCATCAAAAACGCCAGCTTCAGCTTCGTCCCCACGCCGTCCGTACCGGAAACCAGGGTAGGTTTTTCCATGTCCTTAAAAGCCGCCATGGAAAAAGCGCCCGAGAAACCGCCCAATCCGCCCAGCACCTCCGGACGCATGGTCTCCTTGACATATTTTTTCATCAATTCCACCGATTTATAACCGGCTTCGATATCCACTCCCGCATTTTTGTAATCCATTTTTCCTCACAATCCTGCCGCCCTGCGCGGCACAGACACAGGCCGCTTCGGCAATTTGGCATCGCGTCTACACCAGTGTATCTTACTTCGTATAGTTCCTGTAACCTGTTTCCTGCAGGCGGGCGTCCTTCTCCTGAACGCCCTCCTTCATCTTAAGGTTATAGTCCTTCAGTCGAGCCAAGAGCGCCGCATCCGAGGTTGCAAGGATTCTAACCGCAAGGAGTCCTGCGTTCGCGCCGCCATTGATCGCCACCGTGGCCACCGGGATCCCGCTGGGCATCTGCACGATGGAGTAAAGGGAATCCCTTCCACCCAGGGAAGTGGTATGCATAGGAATACCGATCACGGGCATGGGAAAAATAGCCGCACACATTCCCGGAAGATGAGCCGCCATTCCGGCCCCGGCAATGATCACCTTGAATCCTTTTTCTTCCGCCGTCCTGGCGTAATCGAAAAATACGTCCGGCTCCCTGTGGGCAGATATAATCTTCATCTCATAGGATATACCGAATTCCTCCAGGATATCGGCTGCCTTTGCCATAACAGGCATATCGGAATCGCTTCCCATCACTATACCAACCTGTGCCACGTCTCTCCTCCTTATTTTGGCCGCCATGGCGGCATAAAAAGATAGATACGGCCAACAAGGCCGTAACCTGCGCATCATTAGTCAAGTTACAGTTTACTAAACTTTTTCATGATATGCAACCTTAACCGGGTGAATTAATAAAAAATTCAACTTTTGCGCCATTGCGCCTGCCCTTTCGATTAGCCCTGGACGCTTCCCTGAAATTCCCCTTGCCTGCCCCGGCAATTGGGCGTATAATACCCTTCGCACCCGATCACCTTTTTCCGATTGAATAGCCCAAGGAGCCGCGCCATGTGTCAGATCCAATATGATATGACCTACGAGGACTTGAACCCCACCTTCCTGTTTGCCTGCCAGATTTCCCGGCAGGAACCGGAGCAGCCCCACAGCCATGATTTCATTGAAATTGCCATCATACTCTCTGGAGAGGGGAGTTTTGTGCTGGATGGGAAATGGGTTCCTGTGAAAAAAGGGGATATCCTTCTCTTCAATCCGGGGGTGGTCCATCAAAGCGCCGTGGTTTCTCCCCGCGCTCCCATGGAAGAGTTCTATGTGGCGTTCACAGATATCCATATCCGGGACATGGAGCCTAATCGGATCCATTTTCCTGGACATGAGAAAATCCTTCATCCGGGGGAAAAGACCTTTGTCAGCCTTTCCCGGCTATGTACCGCCATCCGCACGGAAAGCACCAGCTTCCAACCAGGACGTTATTTCATGTTGAAGGCTTACGTAACGCAGATGATCCTTCTTTTATATAGGGAACAGGTTACGACGCCGGTAGCGGCGGAAAGGGGATGCGAATTTGAATCCACCAACCGGAAATATGTGGTAGAACAGATCATCGACTATCTGGACTCCCATTACAATGAAAAAATTTCCCTGGATCAGATCGCCCGAAACATGTATTTGAGCCCTTTTTATATCTCTAAAATATTTAAAATGGAGACTGGGGATACGCCCATCAATCATTTAATACGCCTTCGCATGGAAAAGGCGCGCCAGCTTCTGGAACAGGAAAGAGAGATCAGCGTTCAGGACATCGCCCTGCATGTGGGATATGACGACGCCTACCACTTCAGCAAGCTTTTTAAAAAGCATTTCGGAGAATCCCCTTCTTATTATAGAAAAAAACAGGATTAAACTACGCCGGGGCAAAATGCCCCGGCGTTCGTTGACAATCAGCCTGGCTCCAAAGCGAAGCCATATCCGTTATTTTCTTAAGCTGCCAGATAAGCCATACGCACGAATAGCCTGTGCATCCGGCCTGGCCTAAAGGAGGTTGGCATAGAGTTATCCTTCAAATGCCCGGTTTAATTCCTCGCAGCCCTCCAGCACGAACCTGCCATCCCGGATGAGCGTCCGCCGGCTGCCGTCCGCTGCCACGGCGCACAGTTCCCCCAATTCATCGTAAGGGATGGTAATATCCATGTGGCAGTTCAGATAGGCTTTGCGCACATCCTCTCTGCGCAGTGCGGAAACCTCGTTTTCCTTGGCGGCCAGCCGTTTCCCATCCGGATTGAATGTTTCGAGGTCCTCCTCATAGGAATAACAGGTATCTCCCACCGCAAAATGGGGGCCCATCTTCTCCGTAATCAGGAAAGGAAGCTTCTCTTCTATTCCATACTGGCGCGCAAATACATAGGCTGTGGTATTGGTCCCGATGGCAAATTCCCCCATAGGAAGCGTCTCATGATGGGCCATCACATTTTCCCGGACGAATTTCCGGTTTTCTTCCTCGGATGCAAAATTTCTGCAGGTGTAGTTTTCCACCATCCCGTCTTTGAAATCCATCTCCAGATCCGTATACTTCAGGCCGTTCATGCATGCGTTCATCACGTGCAGCTTTCCGCAGGTTCCAGCGAGAAGCGGAGAGGTAAACACCTCGCCTAAGGGAATGTTCACGTCCGCCACGCAGTTCTCAAAGTTCGTTTCCCCGGCAGGATCCTTCAGCCTATGGAGGGCCACTCGCAGATCCGTCTGATTCCCTCCCTTTCCCTTTACCCAAACAAAGTCCGCCTGATCCAGGGCGTCGATCAGCTTTTGCTGGATTTTCTGGTACAGTTTATAATCAAGGGTATTGATCCTGACCACTCCGTCAAAGATTTCTTCAAACTGTTCCCCGATTTCCGGCCCTGGGAACGCGATGATGGTAAAGCTGCGTTCTTCCCCCTTCACATATGCGTTCATCAGCTCGCCGGCCCTGGACTGGTATTCCACGGACAGCTTCCGACTTGCATCGTCAAAACACAGGTTTTCTTCCTTGCTCTCCGGCACAAAGGGCGCTTCCCCGAAACGCTCGATGATCGCCGGGCCCGCATGCACGCCTGCCAGTTCCTTCATATCCTCCAGAGCATTTTGATAGCTTTCCAGACGGTGGTTCACGTATTTTTTATCATAGAAAAGCGCCTGATCATATTCATGGTCATATTCAAACTGCTTGTTCGCAATTGTGCCGAAGTAACCGATTTTCTCCAGCTTCCTTCCCTCCAGGAAACTGGCAGGCGCCCTGTAAATCACGGAATGGAGGCCCAAGGCGTCAAAATTCTCCACGGCCCGGCGCACCACCCGTTCAAAGCCCAGGAAAGAGCGGATATTGACCGATCTCTTTTTTCGGATATCCTTTCCCGTCACCTCAAAACCCTTACGGTAGCCCTCCGTATAGGTAGCCGCCATCAACGCAATACGTTCCTCGGGCAGCGAATTGAGATAGCGGGCCATGCGCAGATCGTTTTCCGTCACATACTCCCCGAAGCGGTATAAATAGCGCAGATCGGAAAGGTCGCTTTCCATGATGATCCGCCGGAAGCAATCCTGTTTCCAGTCGAAGAGCTCCCTCACCTTCTTTTCATAAAAGATCTCCGAATAATCGCTGGCAAACCAATAGAGGATGTCCCTGATCTCCGTCACGGGCGGAAGCCCTTCCCCCTCTCTTGCAGCCGCATAAAAGGCATGGTAGGTTTCCAGGAACAGTTCCAGACGGATCGCTATGGACTCCTCATCCTGTTCATAAGCCGAGGCGATGAGGCTCCTTAGTTCCGCATGCAGAAAAGAAAGCATCTGTCCGAACTGCCTGCCCAGCCGATCCACCGCATAGCACGGGTTGGCATAGCTGAACGCATAATTCTCCGGAAGGATTGCCTCATACAACCTGAGGTTCCTCTCCCCGAGTTCCTCCAGGGAAGCCGTCTCCAGTCCCCCCTGCGCCACAAAGTCATATTCTGCTAAAAAAAGAGCCGCCATGCGCGCCGTCTGCCCGAAGTAGCCTCCGAAGGAGGGCTCCAGCTCTCCTCCCTCCTGCGGAATCTGCGCCAGCCTATCTCGGCAAAGGGCGAGACGTTCCATCACCATTTCATCCCTCATATTCCATACACTCCCGCATATAAGATATAACTGATTCCCGCGATCACCAGCAGATTCAACGCGATTCCCAGATAGGAAAACAGATAAAAACGGTCTTCCTCCATTTTGGACAGGATCCCCAGAACCACCCCAGCCAGGGAAAAGAGCAGGGAAAACAGGGCGGCCACCCCGTATTTCACCAAAGCCTCCCCCCGGTTTAAAAAGGTTCCATAGATCGCCAGAAACAACGAAACGAGAGCGATCACCCCCAGAATGGTGGACATGATCCCTCTCTTCGATTCCTGTTTGTTGGTAAAAATATATTTACGGCCCATACCGACGAAGCGCCCCTTTCCTCAGAACAGGATCCTGGCCTTTCCCGCAAGCAGCTTTGACCCGGCCACAATCATCAGCGTGCCGCTCACAATCCCCGTCACCAAAACCACCACGCCAACCGCGATATTCGCAGCGCCGGCGCCCCGCATGATCTTATATACTTTTTCCTCCATCCGCTTCCTACTCTCCTTTCACGCCATAGACCGCATAATAGGCGTCGATCGCCGCCTTCATGGCATCGTCTATCATAATTTTTCCATTATGGGGCCGGTTATACAGGTATTCTACCACTTCGTCCATGCTGACGATAGCCCTGGCAGGGAATCCGTAGAATTCTTCTATTTCCTGCAACGCGCCCTTTTCTGCCTTCCCCCGCTCGCAGCGGTTCAGGGAAACGATCAGACCTTGTATTTTCACATCCGCCTGTGCGCGCAGGACAGGAAACGTCTCTTCAATGGATTTTCCCGAAGTGGTAACGTCCTCGATAACCACCACCCTGTCGCCGTCCTTCAGTTTGCTTCCTAAAAGGATCCCTGTATCTCCGTGATCCTTCACTTCTTTTCTATTGGAACAATAACGCACCTCCCGGCCATACAGTTCACTGATGGACATAGCCGTAGCCACTGCAAGGGGAATCCCCTTATAGGCCGGCCCAAACAGGACGTCGAAATCCAGCCCATAGTTGTCGTGGATGGCCTTCGCATAATATTCTCCCAGCCTGCGCAGCTGGGAACCGGTCACATAACCGCCCGCGTTCATGAAAAACGGGGATTTTCTTCCGCTTTTCAACGTAAAATCGCCGAATTTGAGGACATCCGCGGATATCATGAAATCAATAAATTCCTGTTTGTAACTTTCCATCTGTCTGTTCTCTCCTTATTCTATGAAGGCTGGGATACGGACATTACCGCCATGATGCGTTGTGCATCTGTACATCAAAAGCCGCCTTATGCCGCTTAAATCTCCCTGAAATTGGGAACAGTAACATTATAGCGGATATCGAAAAAAGTGTAAAGCCTAAAGTCCATTCCGATTCTGTAGGATACGAAAACCCTCCGTCCCCTTGCCGCTGCAGGCTGCGCCCTTGCCTATCTCCCAGCTTCCTCCTCCCCTCCCGAACTGTCCCTTGCACAGACCCGGGAAACATCCTATAATGGGACTATACGAGAAAGGAACCCCGCCCATGCCTGAGAAAAGCAGATCAACCCCACAATCGAAAGCGTCAGCTCCAGGCAATCCGGAAACTTGGTACCGCCTGGATCTGTCTGCCATTGTCTATCCCACCCTGCAGCGAAGGAATTTTTCCTCCGTATACCGTCTGTCCGTCCTGCTCAAGGATATCGTTCAGCCGGACACGCTGCAGCAGGCCGTGGATATTGCGCTGAAACGCTTTCCCACCTATAAAGTGGCCATCCGCAAAGGGCTTTTCTGGCGCTACCTGGAACCGAATCATAGGCCAGGGCCTTTTGTGCGGCCCGATATCCATAATCCCTGCATGCCCATGTATTTTAAATCCGGAAACCGTTATCTGCTGCGCGTCTATTATTATGACCGCAGGATTTCCCTGGAATGCCACCACAGCCTGGGGGACGGCACCGGCGGTATGTGCGTGCTGCAGACCATCACTGCCGTCTATCTGCGCCTGCTGGGCGCCGAAATCGAAGCTGAAGGCTTCGTTCTGGATGTGGATTCCCCGCCCGAGCCTGAGGAACTGGAGGACGCCTACATGCGTTATGCCAACGCCCTCGTCCGGCCTGCCAGGCCTGCGGAGAAGACCTATCGGATCCGCGGCACTCTGGAGCCCTTTCATACGCTGAACATCATCGACGGTATCCTGTCCGTACAGGAAGTGAATGTTGTGGCAAAAAAATACCATGCCACTATCACCGAGTATCTGAATTCCGTGCTCCTTTATGCCCTATTGTGCAAGCAAGCGGCGGACGCTCCTATTAGGCTGCGTCCTGTTCGGATTGCCATGCCTGTCAATCTGCGCCGTTTTTTCCCTTCCCGAACCCTGCGCAATTTCATTACCATGGTCTATCCTTACATCGACCCGCGCCTCGGGGATTATACCTTTGAGGAAATCGTCCTCCAGGTACGCAATTATATGCGCTATTACATCAATGAAAAATTCCTGCGCGGCGACATTACCACGAATGCTGCCACACAGCGCAATCCTTTGATCCGCGTCGTCCCTCTGTTCTTAAAGGACATTGTGGTCCGCACTTTTTACCGGAAGGTACAGGATAAGAATTCTTCCGCCGGCTTAACGAATATGGGCGCCATCCGCGTACCAGAGGGCATGAAGCCCTACATCGACCGTTTTGATATCTATATGGGCCAGCCTTTCTCTTCCCGTACGAACTGCGCGATCATCAGCTATGGCGATATCCTTACCGTGAATTTTGCAAGCTGCATCATCGAAGCGGATGTGGAACGCCTGTTTTTTCAGAAACTGGTACAGGACGGAATCCATGTAAAAATCGAAAGCAACCGGACTTCTCACAAGGCCATGCTTTGAAATCCGAAATCCGCAGACAAGATCTCTTTGGCGCTCTACCCAAGGATTCTCCTGGAGCGCCAGGCTGTCATGAAGCCGCGCCGTGCTTCTATACTGATCGTGTCCGTCCGCGGATCTTGCCGGACGCTTCAAAAAATGCGCCGTACTTACGGCAGATTGGAGTTTATTATGTCATATTGCGTTAATTGTGGTGTAGAACTCGACCGTTCCCTGGAGCGCTGCCCCCTATGCAATACCCCTGTGCTCAATCCCAGAGAACAGGGCGGGGAGGATTTTCTTCCTTCCTTCCCCAAAGAAGCCGGGCACGTGGAGCCAGTCAAGAACCGGGATGTGATCCTGCTCTATTCCCTGGTCCTCATCGCTTCCGGTGCATCCTGCGGCCTTCTGAACCTGCTCGTATTCAATCGCAGCTTCTGGTCCCTGTATATCATCGGCGCCTGCATCATTCTGTGGGTGCTGGTTCTCCCTGTATTCGTCTATACCAGGCTGCCCGTATACTTTTCCCTGCTTTTCGACGGGCTGGCCATAGGGCTCTATGAATACCTAATCACCTTCAATACTTCCGGTTCCCGCTGGTTCTACGAACTCGCCCTGCCCATCACGGCCATCGCCACGCTCCTCGCCATCCTGATCGCCGCCCTATGCCGGAAGATCTCCTCCTCCTTTCTGGCAGCTTCCCTCTATATCTTTGTGGGAATTGCCGCCCTTTGCGTTTCCATTGAATTGCTCGTCCGCCGTTTCCTCGAAAAAAAACTCTTCCTCACCTGGTCGGCAGTGGTGCTCACAGCCTGCGCCATCATCGCGGTTGCCCTGCTCACCATGCTCTCCCGCTCCAGGCTTCGCAGCGCAGTGCGCAGGCGGCTGCATTTCTAAGTACGCCCCGTTGTGACAGCGGCATGGAAGCCGTTTCCGCCCCTCTGGCCGCACGCAAATGGCAGATGCTTTCCAAAGCCCGGGAAGAGGTTTCGGGAAGGCATCTGCCATTTGCGTGCGGCCAGAGGGGCGAAACGGCTCCTATTCAGCTCACTTGGCACGGGTTTTTCCTTACAATTTAGACGACTGTAATTCTCCTATCCATTTTTTCGTGGTATTGATATAGAAGGTGTCTTTGCTGGTATTTATGAAGTTCCGCATTTTAACGATCATGTTGTTCACAAGGCTATTGAAGATGGCCGCCTGCTTTGCGTCAAAACGGGTTTTATAGAGATCATAAACCTGCTTGTATTTCGCGCCGATCTTAAACACATAATATACATTGTTCTCCACGTGGGAATAATATTTCATCACGTGCGTTTCAAACTCTTTTAGCTGGCCGATCACATAATCTCCGCCCGGATCCTTCTTTTTATTCAGGTCAAATAACAGTTGATGCATGATATATTTTCCATAGATGGTCTCTATCTGGAAGGGAACGAAGTGGACAAACTTCTTTGCCTCCACAAAGGCATTCTGCAAACATTGTTTCGTCAACGTGTAGGCGTTTAAATCAATGCAGGCCGACGCGAACTGCTCCCAAAAGAAGGGATTATGCATGCAGAACTGCGTATTCCTGATGCTCTCATATAACCGTATAATCTCCGCTTCCCTGTTGTCGCTTTTAAAATTGACATAATGGCTATGGGAAACCACGTTTTTCAACAATTCTTCGTAGGTTTTATTATATGCATAAAGCTGGTCGGCGCGATTCACGATTTCGACGAGCACATTCACCATCTCACTGATTTCTATAACGGAATACAAGAAATATTTTGCCGTAATAGACGACTTTACAATCACCTCATCCCGGTCAAAATCGAAAATCTCATTTAGATATTCGCTGTCTTCCTTCGACAAAGAGACATAGTCGATATCCAATATTTCGCACATCTGGCTAAAATCCATTTCAAAATTCATGGTTGCTTTCATCAAGGAAAAAATAGCCAATTTCCGTACGGCCTGACTTTCTTCCTTACTTTTCTCATATACCTTTATGTAACGGGCCTTGATGTCAGAGGACTCAAATAAATCCAGCAGCATATTGTTCAGCCTGCCATAGCAGACCTTTGCCAAATAAGCCTCCTCATCCATGCCGCTGTCGCTTATCTTGGAGCTTGTCAGGGAATTGCTGCTAAGCAGATAGGCAAATTCCTTGATTTCTCCCGGCTGTAATGTATCCAAATAAATCGGGCTATAGCCTTCTTCTCCTATGTCAAATACCTGATACAATTTTCTGTAGTTCAGGTGGTTGATGGCGCTGCGGATCGTCAGTACGAAGGTGATGTTCCTGGTCCCGAACAGGGCAAAGCTTTTGAGTATATCGAAGTAGGATTGATAATTGTCAATGATTACGACGCTGTGCTTTTTCTCCTTTTCCGAAATGTATTCGATTTCGCTCTCTATATTCACCTGGCGTTTGTTCAGGGTATAAACAGCAATATCCTTTTCCTGCAGCTCGTTTCGCAGCATCCGGCAGAATACGGTTTTACCGTTACCTAGATCGGAATTCACCACGAAAACCTTTTTACTTTTAATGTTATTGATGATTAAATTCAATTTGGCACGGAAAAGTAAATATTTATATTGTCCGCTTCCATCCTTCTGCAATAATTTAGGCAGGAATTTCCCCTCGTAAAAGAGAGAAACGAGGTCATTGAGTTCCACGCTTTCCGGTTCCAGGATTTCCCTGTATTCATAAGTAAAGCTGGAGAAATACTTCTTGTCCACCGGCGGGATGAAATCCTTTTTCTCTTCTTCAATCGCTTTCGCCAGGCCGTCCGTGCCGATCTGCTCACACTTGCCGTAATCTTCCAACAACGCAAATGAAACCTCATCCAGATCCGGCCCTGTGACATAGATCGTTTTCCGCTGCATTTCAGGGGTGGAGAGCAGCCGTTGGATGTCTATGTCCGACTTCATGGAAAATCCCACCACAATAATTGCCCGGGCAGCCCTGAAATCAGCCTTCATGAATTCAAACCATGGTTTTCCGTTCAACGTCTCATGGGCATAACTTTTTTCCGTAAGCTTAAACTCCGTGTCCAGGTTATGGGTGGTCAGCCTGTCGATAAACCCGTTGATATGGACGCAGACCATACTCTTATCATAATCATCCAGAGCATCGCTTATGATCACCGGCGACAGGCTCCTCCCGTTTTCCCGGGCCGCCTCCTCAATTACCCTATCATAATTGGTGGTATAGATCCGTTTCCAGTTCACGGACAGGATCGTCCTATGCGCGCCGGTGATCGTATTCAGTGTAAATTCTTCCTTGAGGAAACGCACCAGCTCCGCCGAAGATTTTTTCTTCTTGTACAGCAGCGATACGTTTTCCAAGCTTTCTTCCGTCTTGGCAATGCCGCATTCCGCAGCCAAGGCGTCCCGCAGGCCGATCCCCGTCTTAAACGGAAGGTTTCGCATATTTCTCGCCCCAAAAGAAAACCCTGATCCTGCAAACAGGATCGCCTGCCCCTCCAACGCATATCGAACAGCTTCTTTAATCTCCATCGTTCCTCCCATCCGCCGTTGCAGGCGGCCTTTCTCATACTTCACTTACCTGTGCAGGCCATTTTCTTTCCTTCCATTCTGCCATCACAGACTGCCTTCCCCATGCTTCGGCCTTTCTTCCTCCCCAGACTTCCTCCCTCATGCTTCGGCCTTTCTTCCTCCCCAGACTTCCTCTCTTACGCTTCGTCCTTTCTATCTCCGCAGATTTCCTTCCTCATGCTTCGTTCTTTCTTCCTTTGCAGATTTCCTCCCTCATGTTTTCCTCTTTCTGCCGCCGAAAATCCTCTCATCCCGCCTCCTGCGCTTCCTAGCTTCCTGTAAAGGACGGCTAATGCGCTTTTCGGTAATCCTGCGGAGAAACGCCCTTTTGTGCCCTGAAAACCTTAGAAAAGTAATTATTGTCCGGATAGCCCACGTAAGCGCCTATCTCCTGTACGCTCAAGGCACTATCCAAAAGGAGGTTTGCAGCGATCTCGCAACGCTTTGCCGCGAGATAACGCTTCATCGTCATGCCCGTTTCCCGTCCGAACAACTTCACGAAATGGGAACGGCTGAGCCCAGCCGCTTTCGAAACATCCACAACGGACATAGGATTTCCCAAATTCGCATCCATATAGCTCAAGGCCTTTTTTACGTAGGGGGAGTACTCTCTCTTTTGCTCTTTACGCACCTCTTCGCAGATGCGGCCCACCAGCTGCTTTGACAGCCGCTTCAATTCATCGCCGGATGAAGCGTGCTGCATCCGCTGGGCATATTCCTGGCTGATGGAATCGATAAGGACTGGACTGAGCCCAGCCTTTTTCGCCCCCATCCTTACCATGGTCCTTCCAATGGCCGCTCCTGCCGCCTGATCTTTCATACTATCCGAAAGAAACCGCAGGCCCACTTCCAGGCTTCCTGTCTCCTTCAGCAGCCGATATGCCTCCTGTGTATCCCCGCGGCTGACAGCATCCATAAAGAGATCTTCCAGGTGATACCGTCTGTTGATGATATGGATATCTTCATAGATCCCCAGAAAGGCCGGCGCATCCTTCTGATACCCCGCCTCCATATGGATCGTCTTTATCTTGCGTCCGTTTCCCGCTTCCCTCCCCTGCCCCGTCAACAGGAGAGCGATTTTCTGAACATAATCCTGCCTAGAAATCGGAAGCTGGCAACGATATGTTTTATAGGCCAGAACTACGCTCTCGGAAGCTCCCAAGCCAGCTAATATGCGTCTGGCCGCTCCCTCCTTCCACCCTTCCTCCACATAGGGCCCCAAAAGGATCCACCGTCCCTCCAGGCCGAAAAGGAACAGGCGGGATCCCATAGGTTCTATGATATCATAGATCCATTCTTCCAGGGCGTCTTCCAAAAAAAGCCGCAACCCTGCGGCGGTATAGATTCTCTGAACAGAGGGCATGAAGCAGAACCTTTCTTCAAAAGAAGCCAGTACATCCGGTTTCCCCCCATATATGGCCATTGCCATCCCTGTCAGGGAAGGAATGAGAACCGCCGCCGCCTCCAGAAAATCCATGTTCCCTCCCATCTGCGCGCCAGAGCGCGCATACAAATCAGGATAATCCCATCTACGTGCAAAGCACGCAGTCAAATCGAAGTGATTAAAATGAAATTTCGATCTTAACATCCATCTTTCCACAATTATTATATCTCCGCCCTCATCCTTCTGTAAAGCGAAAAAGCGGATATCCCCCAACCGCCCTTGCCCCGTCTCGTTGCCGCGCCCATCCCCATCAGGAGCTTGGCAGGAGAGGAGAGTCCCAGGATGGAGGCGGCAGGGTGGAGGCGGCGCGGCCATCCTATGTTTTTGTACGCATTTTGCGCCATGTAGATGAGACCTGCTTTCCAGGAGAGCCATTGCTCGACTGGAAAGCGTCCAGGGCTCATCGGAATGTCCGGCGCAATGGCGTACAAAAACATAGGATGACCGCGCCGCAGTCATTCTGCCGCATAAAAGACGCCGTTTCAGGAAATACTTCAATCATGCGAACATTGATCAAAAACTTTTTCAAATGCGGCATCCTCGGCTGGTGCCTGGAAATCCTCTTTACAGCCCTCCATTCCCTGCAAAGAAGGGATATGATGCTCAAAGGCACCACATCCCTATGGATGTTTCCCATCTACGGAGCAGGGTGCCTGTTAGCTCCCGTCTTCCGCCTGGCCCGGCGGTTGTCCTGGCCAGTCCGGGGAAGCATTTATGCCGGGCTCATCCTGGCCGGCGAATATATCTCCGGCCGCTTTCTCAAGGAACGCAATCTCTGTCCCTGGGATTACGGAAAAGCCCGCTGGAACATCGGCCGGATCATCCGCCTGGACTATCTTCCCTGCTGGCTCGTCACCGGACTTTTCATGGAAAGGATCCTCGGAAACCGGCATCAGTGACAGGAGGCGCCGACGCTGCACGAAGAAGGCAGGAACCTCCCGGCCGGGGTTTTCTTGGGCCATGGGCAGACCACGGCCGGAAGATTCCTGCTTTGATAGGATACAGGCGGCAGCCCAATGTCATTAAAAAAGGGAAAAATTACAATAAAATAGGGCGTTTTTTTACTTAATAGATTTTGGAGG